>JBEBRZ010000010.1:0-54102 GCA_040394615.1 Sphingobacterium mizutaii | reverse complement strand
CTAAATACCATTAAAAAACTCTTCCACTCTATTTGGAGAAAGCATTTGCCACAGCGAAGCCACGGTCCAACCGGGTGCGAAAATATCGTTATAAAAGCCTTTACCATTCTTTCCATAATCCCAATTGGTATGCTGTACCACTTCCGGATAATAACCTACTTTGGCTATATTATACATATTTCCTTCTACAGGCATTAATTGCAACATTGAGGTTTTAATTACATTAGAAAATGCAGAGAATCTTTCTTCTTTTCTTTCTTTAGCTAACCAATCCAAAACGGTGGCAAACTCAAATATAAAGACATCGACATGGTTATTTTCAACAGAAACATTTCCCCATCCTCTGGATAGAAAGCCTACATCTCCTAACATCTGTCCTTGCGCAAACGGCACATCCCATGTATAATACCAGGTAAGACAGAAATAAGCTGCCTTCATACATTGATCAACATAATGTTGATGTTCTTTTCCGGAAGTCACCATAGCCATGTAATACATAGCTGTTGAAGCATACAAAGAAGCTTCTTTATCCTCACAGTTTGCATCTAAAGTAGAGGAGAAATAATCTGATTTAGAAATAATTTCTCTTTCCAAATAGTCCGCGGATTTCTTTGCATGGGTTAAGTAATCTTTCTTTTTGAAATATTTATAAGCCATTGTTAAAGGAAGAGTCGCAGAAGGAGTGCTTCCTCCACTTTCATCCTTAACGATAAAATTATCATCGAACTTTCTAGGATAACTTCCATCTGTTTTCTGAAGTTTTGCAAAATTGCTTAAAACCTGCACTATTTTACTCTCCCAATCCGCATGTTTTCTTCCCTTTGTTCTTTCATAGTGTAAGTAGTTAAGAATAGCAAATACTCCCTCAGATTGTCTACGAATACTAAGAACATCGGTTTCACTATTATGGGTATAATCAACAAATTCTCTAAAAAAACCATTTTTGGTAAATCCATGTTCCAGGTAACTCGCAAAAATGGCATTAGCATCATCAACTAATTTTTGATCAGCATGCTCTTCTCCAAATTCCAATGCATTATAAGCATTCAGTAAAACTCTTCCTACAAAACCGACTTCAGCTGAACCTGTGCTTTTACAATCATCTGTTCTAAGATGGACTCCTGAATAGTATTTCAGGTCATAATCGGACACAAAACTTTCTTTGAAGAAGTTAGTCATTATTTTTTTAGCTTCATCATTAGAATAGGCAGCTTGTACCGCTTCAGGCTTTTGCCGGTCATAAGCATAGGTCCATACATTTGAGATAAACTCACTGTAATCTTTTGCTTCTCCCGATGTAATTTCCCATGTCAACTTTCTGCTTTCTCCCTTTTCCAACTTCTCAAAAGCGATTACCTCCGGAACTAGCGTCAGTTTTCTGATATAGCTTTTAGGTGCTTCATGATACGGGAAGCCGAATACTAAAGCAGAGGATCCACTTTCATTTTTGAAACCAGTATACCCTAAGTCAGTTTTAGAACTTAGAATAATTTCGCCCGTTTGATGTTGAGCAATAGCATCCTCTTTAGCTTTATCTAATCGAAGAACCGTATAATACGAACCGGACTGTGCATTAAAGATTCCCGTTAATGGCGTACTTAAACGATCTTCTCTCACTTGCCAACTATCACTAGTAGAAAAAGAAGGGGCTTCATTTGGAGATCTTAAATTCTTATGGTACCAAAAGCCCGGCATCAGAAATTCGCTGTCATTATGTTTGTAATCAGCTATTTTATAGCTTTTTTCAAAGTTGAAATAAATTCTGTCCTTAGCGGTAATGGTGACTTCGATCCGCGTAGCACCAGCATTTGTAGAGATATTTTGTCGAATATCTGCAGGTATTTCACGAGTAGCTTGTAAGTTAAGATTGTCATCAGAGCTTAGCTCATAGCGTATAGCAGGATTTCCGGGTGATTTTAATGTAATTGCCTGAGACATCTCCTGTCCCGTACCGGAAAGATACATAGCTGCTACTGCAAATAAAGTAAGTGTTAAGTTTCTTTTCATTTTATATTTTGATTATAATTCAATTTGAATCCAAGTATCAGGATTATTCTCTTGCATATTCACCAAAGATTCCTCAAAGATTTCTCCTGATTGATTGATGTAATTAATAGACAAACCTAAATGGATTGATTTGTTAAGTTTAGAAATGGGTATATTTATACTATATTTTGAGATTTCTTTCTCCTTGGAAAATATGGGTTTATAGGCACTTTTTATCTTCTCCCAATCGAATGATCTTTTCTCATAGGTTTGCATATGACCATCAGAGTCTAAAGTTATTTTTTTTATACGATCAGCATTACTAAGAAATAAATTGAAAGCCTTCATTTCTTGCAATGAAGTCTCATTTAACTGTTTACCAATAAGTTCAATATTTAAAAAACCTCTAGTTCTACTAATTACAGCCTTCAAATAAGCTTCAGATTTTGCCCCTACAAATAATCTTATTGTATCGCTTTCATTTTTAAGAATATTTTTTGAAGGAATGATATAACCTTTAATCATCCATGGGGCTATTTTTTCAGATTTAAAATTACTTGAACTTAAAGCAACAACTGTATTAGCATCCCAATTAGCAAGAGAATTCCATTTAGCTTCTTTGTTTAGTGCAACCGGAAATGGTTGCGTTAAGTTTGAAAACGCTTTAGCTTCCTTATTAGCAACCGCAACTTCCATGGTTGACAGCTCCCAATTATGGCTTCTATTTCTATTAGTTTGATAAGATAATAAGAATTGTCCCTTTGGCAGTTTTATTAAATAAGGAGCACCCATATACACAGAATCGTCCTCTTTCCTTTTTAAGGCATACCAACGATTTTTTGAATCGGCTAATACGGGTTTTGCCCAGGGATTATGAGTAGATGTTTCGATGATATAAGGTTTAAACTGTCCAATATTATTATCCTCAATAGCAAGATATATTTTATCTTCAGCAAGCGCAGTAACTGGCATTCCGTCCCTCCTATCTTTTCGGAAACTAGCCATTTGCGGACCTGACCAAGTTTTACCGCTATCTATGGATTTTAACAGCGAAATCTCTTGTTCATCACTGTCCCTATAGGGACTTTCATTGGCAAAATAGATATGAACCTCTCCACTTGGCAATTCCAGCAATGAAGGCTCCCAACAACCATCTATAAACTTATTCCCCCCTTCATACAGGATTCTGGTTTCTGACCAATTCTTTCCATTTTCCAATCGCTTCATAGCTATACTAAAGGGGGCAATATTATCTTTTCGAGGTCTAAAGTTGCAGGTAAATAAAATAATACCATTTGCTAATTCCTTAACTTCCGGATTTGCAGCATTCACTCGGACAGATTCTTTTCCGGACTTTTCCTGGAAGGTGTAAGAAGAAAATAATATTTCAGGAGAAGACCATGAAACACCATTATCCGAACTTCTGATCAAATGTATATCCCCTTTTCGATTTTCATAAACAGCCATTAATTCACCATTCTTCAATCTCAGAAGACGAGGATAGCCTCCTTCATGAGCCAATTGATGGAGTGAAGAATAATCCCATGCAATACGTATATCTGGAGGGGAATATTCCGTCTTTTTCTGAGCAACTAGTTTGTTCCCAACCAATAAAATTAAACAAAGACAAAAAACAGAACTAGTAATACTCCTAAGCATAAAGTTTATTTTAATTTAGGACGAATAATTTCCCCTGTTATTTTCATAACCGGTACAGGATCTGAAGAAAAGCTTACATCCGCAATATACATAGCGCGTGGATGAATGCTATCTTTAGAATGATGCGCATGAAACACAATTTTTAATTTTCCATCTTTATCCTTAAACATGGCACTATGCCCTACTCCTACCAAATCTTCCGGCATTTGCAAGATTGGGTTTTTATCATATTTTGTCCAGGGCCCCTCTGCCGATTCGGAAGTCGCAAAACCTACTCCATAATATGGACTTTCATAACTATTCCCCGAATACGTCATGTAATATAAATTATCATGTTTGATGACGAAAGAGCCTTCATTAACCCGTGGCCAAACAGTTTCCCATTCCTGGGAAACATGTATACAAGGTTTCATACTTGATTCATCGATAGTTTTGAGATCCTCTTGCAATTTGGCCACCCAAATGTTCAAACCATCATTAAAGCGGTCGAAATATAAATAAGGCGTCCCATCTGAGTCTATAAATAAGGAATTATCGATAGCTTTCTCATTAGGTAACATAGCTTCTTTCACATCTTGTACAAATGGCCCTAAAGGGGAATCAGCTGTTGCCACACAAATATGTTCATTTGCAGAATAGTACATAAAGAATTTATTTTTCTCCTTGATGTAATAAACCTCTGGTGCCCAGAACCAGCGTCCTCCATAAGAATCTTCACTTTTTAAAGCAAGATCCTTTTCTAATGTCCATTCCTTTAAATCATCTGAGGTATATACCTGAATTCCATCTTCTGCTTTTGTACCATACGCGTAGTATTTACCCTCGTGAAGCATAATAAATGGATCTCCTAAAGGGACAGGATTTTTAAAGACGAAATCAGTTTTTTCGGTTTTAGCACAACTGCTGAATGCAATTAATAACATTAAGCATATAGGATATATTTTTTTCATAGTAAATCAATTAAATTTTGCCAGGGAAACAAATGATCACCTGGCAAACATAAAAAACTTATTAATAATTAGGATTTTGGGTAACATTCGGATTATTATTCACTTCATCAGAAGGAATTGGTAGACTACGGTGTTTGCCAATAACAAATTTTTCAAAATCCGGATCTCTTCCTTTTAGTTCATTTATTCCGGCTTCATTATCTAAAAGCCCCCATCGTTTAATATCTGCCCAACGTTGTCCCTCTGTAGCTAATTCTAAGAAACGCTCTGTTTGTAATCTTTTCAAAAATGTTGTACGATTAGAAGTGGCGTCAGCATGATTTACTACAAGCTTAGGCATATTGACTCTGGCTCGCACTCGATCAACTAAAGCAACGGACTCTGCAAGAGAACCATTAGATTCAGCAACACATTCTGCGTACATCAGAAGCACATCTGCATAACGAATTAAGCGAACATTGGTAGGGTTATAATAATCATCATAATCTCTGTAATATTCTGAACTATATTTCCGAAAAAAAACACGCCCCTTAAAGTTATCTTGATTCCATTGCGCGTCAGTACTGGTGAGGTTATAAATCCTATTATTATTGGTAAAATCCTTATGCATGTCACTGTAGAATGCTGTATAACGAAGTCTGGAATCAAAACCATTTGAAAGATCTCTTTCTTTTTTGAATTCGGTAACAATCCATGGCCTCAATTCACCATCCGTCCAGCCTATTCCCGGAGGTGCAAAAAACTGACCTCTATTCAATCCTAAATTTGGATCGACATCAAAATCACCATCACCTGCAGGGGCTGAATTTGCGTCCGAAAATTGGATTTCAAAAACCGATTCCATATTATTTTCTCGGTCTTTACTGAAATTATCAAAGTAATTACTGGTCAGGTCATAATATTTTTTACCTTCTCCATTGACCAGCCATTCTAAATCATTCTTTGCCTCTGTCCATTTATGCTCCTGCATATGGCACTTTGCTCTAAATGCTAATGCAGCACCTTTGGTTGCACGGCCTTTATTTGTATTATCCCATTCATCAGGAAGCAGCTCTGCAGCTTTGGTAAGATCCTCCACCGCTTGAGCAAAGACCTCACTTTCCGTATGACCTTCAGGTTGAATTCCAGGAGTGGAAGGTTCAAGAACAATCGGTAAGCTTTTATTTTCACTGCCCCAAAACAAAGCCAGATAATAATAGTACAAACCTCTTAGGAAATGAGCCTGCCCTAAAACGTAATCTTTTTGTACCGAATCTTCAAACTCAATTTCAGGAACAAAGTACAATACCTGATTGGCTCTAAAAATTGCCTCATAAGAATCCCGATAGGTCCAACCATTGCCTTCCCAGAAGTTATAGTTGTTATACGTAAATTGTGTCCATTCTTTAAGTTCTGCCCAAGGGCTTTGACTGAACCCTTCATCAGATGTTAAATCTAATCGAAACCAGATCCACCTACTAAAAGTTCCAGGTTTATAGAACATATTATAAGCCGCATTGATTCCATATTGTGCGTCCTTTTCTGTTTTCCAGAAAGTCGTTGTTGTAATTGTGTTTGGATTATCAACATCCACACTACAGCTGCCCAAGAGACAGGCTGTAAACAATATATATACAAATTTTTTCATTGCTTGATCATTGAAGGTTAAAAGGTAATTTGTGCTCCAAAAGTGAATCCTATAGGATTTGGGAATGTTCCGCTATCATAACTACGTTCCCAAATACTTCGGTTTAAAAATTCAGGATCTAAACCCGAGTATTTGGTTATGGTTATAAGATTTTGTGCATTTACATAAAGGCGAATCTGACTAAAAAGGTCCCCAGTTACAGATTTCGGAAAATTGTAACCCAATGCCATTTGTCTGACACGCAAATAATTTCCATTCTCCAGCCAACGATCTTGGTCTCCTCTGACATTTCTAGAATCTGCATAGATTGGTCGTGGATCAACTGCGTTGGGATTATCTGGGGTCCATGGGTCATAATCTGCCCTATAATTAGAATTATCATCAAACCTATCAAAGGCACTCCGTGGTCCATTAAAAGATTTAAAACCAAAAGCTCCTGTCAATTGAAATTGAAGATCAAAACCTTTATAATCAAAACCTAAATTCATCCCCAACTGGTACTGCGGCACACTCTTTCCTAAATATTGACGATCTGCCTCTGTGATCTGCCCATCATCATTAAAATCAATAAATTTTACATCACCAGGTTTTGCATTAGGTTGAATTAACTGCCCGGCTGAATTTTTATGATTTGCAACCTCATCCTCACTACGGAATAAGCCATCAGTTTTTATTAAATACCAATCGCCGATTGAACTTCCTACTCTTGATTTAGTATTCCATTGCGTAAATTCATCTCTTCCATAGCCAAGTTCTAAAATTTTATTCTTAATATACGAAGCATTAAAACCTATTTGGTAGCCAAAAGCACCAACTTTATCTTTCCATTCTGTAGATAGTTCAACGCCTGTATTCTTTAGCGTAGCAGCATTCACGTAAGGATTTCCTCCATTATTTCCGGTTACCATCAAAATCTGCATTGGTGTAAGGACATCACGGGTCTCCTTAATGAAATAATCTACAGAAAGATTTAATCTATGATTTGCTAATTGTGCATCAAATCCTGCATTCATCTGGGCAACCTTTTCCCATTTCAAATCTTCATTTGCTAATTTAATTTGGGTCATTCCTGTTTGGACATCCTGATCAGCCCCAAATACTGCTTGAGGAAATACAGTGATAAAGGAAACCCAATCCCATACGCCAATATTGGAGGTTCCCAGCACACCATAATTAGCTCGTAATTTAAGATCATTGATCCAAGGCACATCAAAGAATTCTTCCTTACTAATCCGCCATCCGGCAGCAACAGAAGGGAAGTATCCCACTCTGAAATTAGGGTTGAATTTGGATGATTCATCCCTACGCATGGTAAGACTCAATAAGTATTTCTCATCATAAGTATAATTAATTCGCCCAAACACAGAGAATAACTTTTCCAGATCCTGATAATTTCCGGTCTTCGGATTACTTAAAGCTGCATCCAAATTCCAGAAATAATCATTACCACTCATTAAAACATCATTCTTTGTTCCCCATATCTGCTCATAATTAGAGGTTTGATAACTAATACCTGCAACTGCTGATAGTTCATGTGCACCAAATGTCTTCGCATATTCTAACGTATTATCATAAACATATCCACGATATTGGGCTTGATTTTTATTTAAAGAGGAAGGATCATATGGTTGATTGTAAGTCCAAAATCCCTCTTTTCTTAGGGCCATGTGTTTATCATTACTTAAGTCGAAACCAAAGTTAAATCTATATTTTAATGATTTAAATAACTCAAGCTCGGTAAAGACATTCCCACGCGTCCTAAGATTCCCATTTTCTGTAACAAGAAAATCTTCGATCGCAAAAGGATTAGTGCCGAAGGTTACGTCTCGATTTCCGTCTCCAAAGCCATAACCACCTTTAGCTTCATTATTAGCATCAAAAACTGGAATAGTTGGTAACATTCTGTAGACATCCACAATTGGGTTTGTGTTTAATTCATCAACGCTGAAATTACTTACGACGATATTCTCTCCTATACTTAGCTTAACATTATCACCAAAATTCCGAGACGCTGACAGGTTTGAGCGTAAGGTTAGACGTTTGCTATTAGCTCCTATTGTTGTACCTGAATTTGATTGATAATTACCTGAAATAAAGTATCGACTTTCCTGACCTCCTCCCGAAAAGGACACATTTTGATCTTGTAACCAACCGGTTTTGAAAGTTTCTTCCTGCCAATCGGTATTCGCATCAAAGTGATTTGCAGGTTCTCTATTTGCATTACTAAATGCCAGGTCATTAAGGCTAATCCATTGATCACGACCCGTAAGGTTATATCTTGGCAACCATTGTGCTGTTCCTCGTGAAGAGACGTCGATTTTCATTTTGCCTTCCTTCCCTTGCTTTGTGGTGATGATAATAACACCATTACCAGCTCTGGAACCATAAATAGCTGCTGCTGACGCATCTTTCAACACCTGAATACTTTCAATATCGTTAAAGTTGAAATCCCGATTAGCTCCGGCTACAATACCATCCACAACGTACAAAGGATTACTCGAACCAAAAGTTCCAGTACCTCGTATTTCAACTTTCCCTTCTGAACCAGGGTTACCTGCAGTTCTTACATTTAATCCCGGTAAAGTTCCTAATGCATCGCCGACAGTACCGCTAACAGTGGTATTTTTCATCTCACTTGGATTGAATACAGAAACAGCACCCGTCAAATCTGATTTTTTCACCGTTTGATAACCAATAACAACTACTTCATCCAGTTCTTCATCATCACCTTGCATTGTTATTGATAAACTAGTTTGATCTTTGATCAAAATTGTTTGACTAGCCATCCCGACCAAAGAGAATTGTAATTCTTGACCGTTTTCAACGGAAATATTGAAATTCCCATTATCATCAGTCATGCTGGCAATGCTAGTTCCCTTAACAGCAACCGTTACATTTGGCAAGGGTTGACCTGTCTCATTTGAAACCTTTCCTTGAATTATTCGAGTTTGTGCAAAAGCATAAACAGAAAATAGAACAGAGAAAAGGATAATTATACTTTTCCGCATTTTGTATCTGGTTTAATAAGTGTTATAATTTATAGTCATATCATTAATCCTTGATAAGCTACTTACCTTGGATTCCTACAATTCTTATAATTGGTAATTATTAATTTTGAAAGCAATTTTGCTTTCGTAACTTTAAAGATCACACAACGTGAGCGGTAATCTTTATTAAAAGAAAGGCAAAAAAATCTTAAAACCTATCCTTGGTTGATTTTTACAACTTTTTACTAATTATTACTATTTTTAACGATAAACCTAGGGTAATACTTCATCATATTTGTTTAATAATTAGCCGTGAAAACATATATTTATTTCTGTTTCTGTCTCTTTTTTCTAATCATTGTTCAAAACTTATCCGGACAAGGAATTACCAATATTCATTTCAAAAAATTGCAGGTTTCGGACGGTTTATCTGAGAACTCAGTCTATTGTATTTTACAAGATCACATCGGCTATATGTGGTTCGGAACTAAGGATGGTCTGAATAGATATGACGGAAATACATTTAAGATCTTTCAAAAGCAGGATAGTGATCCGCAAAGCCTTGGAAACAATTTTGTAAGATGTATCGAAGAGAAAGATGCTGATAATCTTTACATCGGAACGGACCATGGGTTATACATTATGAATAAGAATAAGGAAATCTTCAGACTCCTTAATCAAAAAACCACCAATAATCTTACCCTAAATTCGGCAATCAATTCACTTAAAGTTGATAAAGATGGAACCTTGTGGATCGGCACGATGAATCAAGGTATTTTCCAATATATTCCAAAGCAGGACAGATTACAACAAGTCGAAATAGAGCATATAGATTTAGGTCAAAATGCAACATGGTCTGTTCTTGAAGATAAATCCGGTATTATCTGGGCCGGAACACGTTTAGGCCTATTAAAATTTAATAATAAAATTAATAAATTCCAACCCGTTAAGGGTTTGTTTAATCCTTATGATAATCCGGAATTTGAAATACTGTCTCTTTTGGAGGATAAAAAAGGAGATTTATGGTTAGGTACCTGGGGCAAAGGATTGTTATGTTTCAACAAACAGAATGGAATTATTGGTTCGTTTCTAAACAGGTCAAACTCCGTATTTGTATCTCATATACGTTCTATCTTTAATTATACAGAAGATGAATTACTAATTGGTTCTGATGACGGCTTATATTTATTCCGTCTGAATGATAATACGAGTAAAAGAGTAGATATTCCTCATTTCAAATATAGCCTAAGTGACCAGAATATATATTCTATTGCCAGGGATCGTGAAAATGGCATTTGGATAGGCACTTATTTTGGTGGCGTAAATTATTTAAACACTTCCCTCTTACCTATTGAAACTTTCTATTCAGATGTCTTAAAGGGCTTTTTATCGGGTAAAGCAATAAGTCAGTTTGTTGAAGACAAAACAGGTAATCTATGGATCGCTACGGAGGATGGTGGCCTCAACTACTACGATAAATCAACAGGAATTATTAGTCAGCCTGTAAAAGCATCCTATCACAACACTCATGCATTATTATTAGATGATAACAAACTGTGGATAGGTACATTTTCAAGAGGCCTAGATGTTTATGATTTCAACACAAAGAAATTAAAAAATTATCGACATGAGGTTGATAATATTAATAGTTTAAACGATGACTGTATATTTTCACTTTATAAAACAAAAAGGGGTGATATATATGTTGGGACGCCTGTTGGAGTTCATTTATATGACAGGTCTAAGGACATGTTCAAACGAATTGAAGGAATTAATGAATTCATTTATGATATTAAAGAAGACAGTGATGGAAATATCTGGCTTGCCTCCTACCAGACAGGGCCTATAAAATATGATATTCAAGAAAAAAAATGGATTCATTACAGCAAAATAAGACCTCATGACCCTATTTCTTCCAGCAAATTGACAAGTATATATGAGGATAGTCAAAATCGCATGATTTTTTCAAGTGAAGGAAAAGGTATTTTTATTTACGAGAAGGAATCTGATAAATTTAGAAATATCTCTCAGGCAGATGGACTTCCAAATAACGTAATCTATGGAGTATTAGATGACCCAAATGGATATTTATGGCTAAGTAGTAATAAAGGGATTATTCATTTCCATCCTGACGCTCCTGAAAAATTTGAATTGTATACCATTGAAAATGGCTTTCAAAGTAATCAATTTAATTACAAATCGTCATTCAAAGCAAAGGACGGAAAATTTTATTTTGGTGGAATTAATGGCTTTACAAGCTTTTTCCCACAACAGTTTAGCAAAATAAAGAATAAAGTAAAACCGAATGTTGCTATAACAGGAGTTCATTTACTTGATAATAGTAATCAAAAATTATTAAAGGAAATACAGCAAAAAATTAATACAGGCGAGCGGATCATTTTAAAACATGGACAATCCTCTTTTACTATTTCTTTTGTTGGTTTAAGTTTTCTTTCTCCATTGCAGAATCAATATGCCTATATGTTGGAAGGAGCTGATGACCAATGGACGCAGGCTGGAAATAGACAATCTGTTTCTTATGTAAACCTACCTGCCGGGAAATATATTTTTAAGGTCAAAGCTAGTAATAATGATAAGGTATGGAATGAACAGGGAAATGCCATTGAAATAGAAATATTACCCCCCTTTTGGCTTTCTATTCCTGCTAAAATTCTATACTTAATATTGATTATAACAGGAGCATATTTTTTACTTAGCTACTACGAAAAACAAAGTAAAGCAAAACATCATAGGCAATTGGCGAATTTCAAAATTGAACAGGAACAAAAGTCGTATTCTTCCAAGATTGAATTCTTTACAAATGTTGCACATGAAATTCGAACTCCGGTAAGTCTTATTAGTGCGCCATTAGAAGAGATAATGGAAAATAAAGAAATTAGTGATGATATCAGAAATAACCTTATTCTTATTGAACGAAATTGTGAAAGACTGCATATTCTAATCAATCAATTATTAGACTTCCGAAAAATGGAAGAAGGTAGGTTGCAGATAAATCCGGAGCATATTGATTTGAGGGCATTCTTAATTGAAATGTATGAAAGGTTCAAGAAATCTGCACAAAGTAAAAAGCTTAAACTGGACCTGAAATTACCCTCAAAGACAAAAACGATTGTCGAGACTGACATTGAAGCTTTAACAAAAATAATAAGCAACTTACTAAGCAACTCGATTAAATTTGCTGAAAAATATATAGTCCTTGAATTAGGCATCAACCCTGACGAATCGTTTTACATCAGTGTGAGTGATGATGGGAAAGGTATCCCAAATGAATATAAAAATTTAATTTTTGATCCATTCTATCAAGCACATTCAAACAGGGATCATTCTGGAACAGGAATAGGTTTATTTTTAGTGAAACATTTTAGTAATCAAATTGGTGGAAGAATCGATATGAAAGATGTTTTTCCGAAAGGAACCAGTTTTATTTTCAGTTTCTCCAATTATCCAAAACTTCCTGAGATTAAAATTAATCCTGCTGATTTACATGAACTAGAAAGTGAACATATTAATGATCATAATTTATCAAGTATACTTCTTGTGGATGACAATCCGGATATCACTGCCTTTATAGGTCAATCTCTTCATGAAGAATTTAAAGTAGATATTGTAGCAAATGGGAAAATGGCCTTAGCTAAATTGGAGAAAAACAGCTACAGCTTAATCATTTCTGATATCATGATGCCTGAAATAGACGGAATCAGTTTATCTGAAATTATAAAAAACAACATCAATTATTCACATATTCCAATCATCCTACTATCAGCCAAGATTGAAAATTCGACAAAAATCAAAGGACTAATGTCTGGTGCAGATGTTTTTATTGAAAAACCATTTTCCATAAATTACTTAAAAGCACAGGTTAATAGTTTACTTAGAAATAGGAATAATATATTGGAGAGTTTCAATAAAAATCCATTAGCCAGTTATTCTTCTTTAGCAACAAATAAAAGTGATGAGGCTTTCCTTAAGCGGTTAAATGATGAAATAGAAAAGAATCTTTCAGATGTTCAGTTTAATGTTGAGTCGCTTGTCCATATTCTGGGATTCAGCAGATCCAATTTTCAAAGGAAACTAAAAGCTGTCTCAGGATACTCCCCCGGGGATTATGTTCGAACCTATAGACTTAAGAAGGCTTGTAATTTATTAGTAGACGCAGACTATAGGATTAATGAAGTTTGTTATCTGGTAGGTTTCAGTTCCCCATCCTATTTCACCAAGGCTTTTTTAAAAGCCTATAATATGACGCCGAAAGAGTTCATAAATAATTTCAAAGCTCAAGACATGAGTTAATTAATAGAAAAGCAGAAAGTTCCAATAAGTAAGAAGGCGATATGTTCTAAAAATATACCTAAAATGAGGTATAATTCCTACAATTACTATTAATATACGGGAAACCTTATAAAAGGTATTGAGTAATTAGTTAAATTGCGTTCACACACTAACAAAAATGGAAACTACTGATTTTAACTTATGGCTTAACCATAATGTTAAGCTATCTAATGTCAATCAGGTATGGACATTATACCATGCTGTAAGGACTGAAAGCAATGAATTCTTCTCTTATTCAATTATCAGAGATAATAATCGCTTGCTCATAAAATCATCTAAAACCCTTCATACTTTAATAATTGAAAATGAAGAACTGAAGAATAGATTTTTGCAAACACTTGAGTATCCTTTTTTACAACAAGGGGGAATTGAGGTAGCGAAGAAACTCTTTAAGGATTAAGAAACTTATTAAAGTTACAAATTGTTCAATCTGATTCCATTCGGACAAAAATAATTATTGACTTAAATCATTGATTTTCTGACAGCTTTCAGTTAAAGAAGTTTTGCTTAAAAAAACCGAGTGAACATAATCTGATGGATTTGTCAACATATAGTTCAAAAAAAAATCTATTCTGAAACATGGCTAAAGAAGGAAAACAGAAAAATTATAAGTTCAATTTTATTAAAACAGAAGTTTGCTAAGAAATAACAAGCAGGATGATAGAATGTAAAATTAGAGATTTTGAAAAATAAAGAAATTCAATTAAAAGTATTTGGATTAGCAAAAATTAACAAAATTTAATATCTTTTTAAAAAACATTCAATTAATTAAGTGTAAGTTTGTTTAAAATATAATCATTTTTAAAGTTGATTATATAATTCATCTTCAATTTTAAAAATGAAATCAACAGTAAAGTTCAACAATATCAATACCTTATTTTCGAAGTCACTTAAACAAAAAATCAACGATTATTTTAATAATACAATTCAGAAAAAAACAGGTAACAGGCGATTATATTTAAAGGCCACCATATTACTATGCAGTTTTATATTGCTATATAGTATTTTAGTTTTTGTACAACCTCACTGGGCAATTAGTATCCTACTTTGTATGCTTTTCGGTGTTAATTTAGCAGCAATAGGATTTAACATTATGCATGATGCAGGGCATAATTCATTCTCCGAAAACAAATATGTCAATAGTGTTTTATCATACTCATTAAACTTATTAGGAGGAAATATCTATTTCTGGAAGTTAAAACATAATATTGCCCATCACACATTTACCAATATTGATGGAGAGGATCCGGATATCGAGGTTAAGTTTATGAGAATTCACCACGACCAGCAATTAAAAAAACATCATAGATACCAACATATTTATTTTATATTTCTATACGGGATATCCTATTTAGCATGGATCTTTTATCAGGATTATGAAAAGTATTTTAGACAAAGAATGAATGTAACTGCCAAAAGGTTTGATTTTCCTCTAAGAGAAAAGGTGATTTTTTGGATCAGCAAAATCTTTCATGCTACACTTTTTGTCGTATTACCTATTATCATTGTTGGTTGGCTTAAAACTTTATTAGGTCTTTTAATAGCAGGTGCTATATGTGGTATTTGTTTGGCTGTAGTATTCCAATTGGCTCATGTCGTTGATCAGACAGAATTTAAATCAATAAATGAGTCGAAAGTTGAAGAAGAATGGATGATTCATCAAATTCAATCAACAGCAAATTTCTCTACAAAAAGTAGCATTTTAACATGGTTATTAGGTGGTCTTAACTTCCAGGTGGAGCACCATTTATTCCCCAAAATAAGTCATGTTCATTATCCTGCATTGAATAAAATCGTACAACAGACCTGTGATGAATACAATATTAAGTATAATGAATACAGCTCCTTCTGGGGAGCATTTCAATCCCATGTCCAAGTTATCAAGTTAATGTCTGTGTAAATGAAATATTAGAAGCTGAGAATTAACCTTGAGAAAATAGTAAGTGTAATATTTTTGTATTCAATTAATTATATCTACTTTTGACTCAATATAAGGCTCTGCCTACGCTTAATCTGACGTTGTTTCTAACCCATTCCATTTCAGTTTATGCTTTTTCAGCTGCCAACTTTAAATAATATATGCAGCAATCTCTTAAAAAGTAAAAATCATAAAAAACTTATTTTTTCACCTTAGTATTTCTATAACCTGTTTTTAATATACACAGGTTGAGGAGGTATGATGATGAACTTTTATAGTATGATAATTCTGAAATAGATTGTTAGAAACAAAAAGAATGAATTTTAATAACATGGGGTTAATCCCCCCAATCATAAAAGCGCTGAATGAGGTTAACTATACAGCTCCTACAGACATTCAGATTCAATCAATACCTCAAATCTTAAAGGGAAGAGATATTATTGGATGCGCGCAAACCGGCACAGGAAAAACTGCTGCTTTCGTAATCCCTCTGTTACAAAGATTATCTTCTGAACCAGCTAAAAATAAATTCCCAAGAGTTCTAATTTTAGCCCCTACCCGAGAATTAGCAATTCAAATCACCCAGAATATTGAGAATTTCAGCAAATATTTAGATCTAAAACACTTAGTTATATTTGGTGGTGTTTCCACTCAAAAGCAAATTAAATCGCTTCAGAGCGGAGTCGATATTTTAGTTGCAACTCCGGGAAGGTTATTAGATCTAATTAATCAAGGATATGTAAAGCTTCAGCATATAGAAACTTTAGTTTTGGATGAAGCAGATAATATGATGGATATGGGATTTATCCATGACCTCAAAAGAATCTTAAAGCATATCCCAAGCAAGAGATTAACGTTGTTCTTTTCAGCAACCATGCCGCCGGCGATACGAGTATTCGCAAATACAATTCTTAATAATCCAGTTGAGATAAATATCAATCCAGTTGTAACAACTGCAGAAAATGTTAATCAATCTGTATACTTTATAGAAAAAAAGGGCAAGACTGAATTACTTATTAAGATCCTGGCAAAGGATAGAGATATTCAGACTTTAGTTTTTATCCGCACTAAACACGCTGCGGATAGATTGGTAAAACAACTTAGAAAGAGAGGTTTTACGGCTGACTGTATACATGGCAATAAATCTCAAAATGCGAGACAACTAGCCTTAGAATCTTTTAAAATTGGAAAGTCTAAAATTTTAGTAGCAACGGATATTGCAGCTCGTGGAATTGATATCCATAAATTACCACAAGTTATAAATTATGACTTACCTTCAGAATCGGAAACTTACGTGCATAGGATCGGAAGGACAGGAAGGGCTGGAAATGCAGGATATGCATTCTCGTTTTGTAGTGAAGAAGAAAAACAAGCTTTAAAAGGAATTCAAAAACTAATTGGTTTTCAATTAGCAATAGCTTAATTTTAAAAAAGGACTTTAATAATTTATCAATAAAATAATAATACAATGCAAGAAGGAAAAGTAAAATTCTTTAACGTAACCAAGGGTTTCGGTTTTATTACACCAGCTGATGGTGGAAAAGACATTTTCGTACACTCAACTGGACTAGTTCACGAAATCAGAGAAAATGACAATGTTACATTTGATACTGAAAGTGGCCCAAAAGGAATCAACGCAATTAATGTACGTGTAGTTAGGTAATTAAAATACCAATTATAACTATTTAAGATATTTAATACAATTAAAGTGCTTAAGTAGGTACTTAAACAAAGAAAACCCCAATTTACATTGGGGTTTTCTCTTTTTCTTTTATTTCAAAAATTAAATAAGTTCTACTTCTGATATCTGGTTTCCTTGTTTAGTACGAATATATTTGTACTTAACCTTTTGATTCAATGGAAGTACTTTACCGGCTAACGTATCGTTAAAATAAACCGTTTCTCTACTTTCATTGTCACGAATAAAACCATAATGGCCAACTTCATTATAATAGGAAACTTTACCAAACAGAAACTCATCCTCAGACTCCTTCGGTCTCTCTAAGTCCTCCGGTTTGAATTTATACGTTTGTGTTGGCGGTGTATCTGAGATGTTTCCGTACTCATCAACATAAGCAAACATTTCTTCTAGAGCTTTACCCTTGTTATTTTGGGATTTGTTATACTCTCTTTTCTCTTGCTTTTCCTGTTGTTTCTGCTGTTTTCTTTTTGCGAGTTCTTTTTTCTTGAATGTAAGTTGGTTTCTGGGCATTAAAATGAATTAAGTTAAAAAATAATGAAAGGAGTTGTATGTCTTAATATAGCTGGAATGGCTGGCGAATAAGATATAGATGCCTTCGTGAATGAATACAAAGATACAAAAATTAACTGGACAAAAAAAGTCATCCCACTAAACTGAGATTAGTTACATATTCTTAGAATTTATACTATAATACTAATATTCAGTTATTTTGTTTTAGTCTCGGATTTTTTGTGATCTCCTATACTAGACTACAATAGAGAACATGAAAACATCACACCTTGAAAACTGCTGTATTAATTAAAATCCCAATTTTTTAATTAATTTCGATAAGTAAAAATATAAACATGATGTTTTCCGCAAGTACTTACCAAAATAGAAGAAATCAATTGGCCAATGAGGTCGTAGGAGGGGTGATATTATTATTGGGCAATATAGAAAATCCCATAAATTTTGAACACAACACCTACCCTTTCCGACAAGATAGTACCTTCTTATATTATTTTGGAATCCAAGCCCCCTTTTTAGCAGCCATAATTGATATTGACGAAAATCGAGAATTTATTTTCGGGAACGAGCTAAATATGGATGCATTAGTGTGGACAGGAAGACAGGAAACACTAACCGAAAAAAGCTTGAAAGCCGGAATTACCGAAGTTTTACCAATCAAAGAAATAGAAAATTATATTTTTAAAGTAAAACAAAGTAATCGTCCTATTCATTTCTTACCTCCTTATCAATCTCATAATAAAATATTGTTAAGTCGGATATTAGATAGACATATTGATGAATTAACAGCGTCTGAATCACTTATTAAGGCAGTTGTTAAACAACGATCCATAAAAGAACCTCAAGAAATTGCTCAAATTGAAGAGGCGTTAAGAGTTTCCACAGAGATGCATTTGTTAGCTATGCAAATTGCTAAACCCGGAATGAAGGAGTATGAGATTGTAAATGCTATTCAAAAACATGCCGCAGACCAGAATTTTACTTTTGCTTACCCTCCTATTATTACTATTCACGGAGAAATATTGCATAACCAGTTTAGGGAGAATATCCTTAAAAATGGTGATTTAGTTTTGAATGATTCAGGAGCGGAAACACCTATGGGCTATGCAGGCGATCTGACAAGAACTTTTCCTGTCTCGGGATCCTTTACTCCAAGACAAAAGGATCTATATAATATCGTTCTGGAAGCCTATTCGAATGCCCGAGATATGCTAAGGCCGGGTGTAAAATTTAAAGATATTCATTTAAAAGCAGCTAAGACCTTAGTTGAAGGGTTAATAGCTGTTGGCTTAATGAAGGGGAATGCGGATGAAGCCGTAGCTCAGCATGCACATACTATGTTTTTCCAATGTGGTCTTGGTCATATGATGGGGTTAGATGTTCACGATATGGAAGATCTAGGCGAACAGTATGTTGGGTATTCCGAAGCAGAGCCAAAAGATCAAAAAACTTTCGGCCTCAAATCATTACGCTTAGGAAAAGAACTGGAGCCGGGATATGTCCTAACAATTGAACCTGGTATTTACATCATTCCAGATCTTATTGATATGTGGAGAGCTGAGAAAAAACATGAGGAATTTATTAATTACGAAGTACTTGAACAGTATAAGAACTTTTCCGGAATACGTATAGAAGACAATTTCTTAGTTCAGGAAAATGGTTTCAAATTATTAGGACCGGACCTTATCAGAACCGCAGATGATATAGAAGATTACCGCCAAAACTTTACTGCATAGTTCTAAAACAATAAAGAGAGCTAATTCTTCGAAAAAGCTCTCTTTATTATTATTTATCATAAATTTCTAAAAATATAACCTCGATCGAAAATTAATCTCCATAGAACATATTATCAATCAGAAACCATAGAATCTCTTTATCTGTTCCAAAACGTTTAATCATTCTATTCCAAGTGGTTTCATTGAATTGCAATTCATTTCCATCACTATCATTATATATCCTTTTATTAAAAACATTCTTTCCTAAACTAGCATTAAATCCATTCTCCTTGTATTCCAATACTCCCTGAATATTTCGTTTAATAGAAACGTTTCCCTCTCTTCCGTTTTCTTCATAATAATCATGACCAAAAATATCTTTTCCTTTCTTTGAGCTATACCCTTTATTATCTTTAATTACCTCTTCATTAAAAACATTAATTTCATAACTAGCTATGTATTCCGATTCACGTGAATAATCTCTTATTAATTTTTTAAAAAAATTAGTTTGAATTGTATTGTCAGAGAGTACTCCCGGATGATATTTTGCTAAATACTTCTTATCAAAAGTAATCTTGTTTTTCTTTGAATCAGTAAAAGTTAGTGCATCAAAAACATTTTTTTCTAAAGAAGAGCTGTAGTTTTGATTGCTAGAATTATATTTCAGGGTTCCGAATAGATCACGATTAAAGGTTCCTCTCTGGGCAAATACATTAGCAAAACATAGAAATAAAATAAGTGTGGCAGTCAGTTTTTTCATAATTGTGTTTTTATTTTTGAGTAAAAAAAGCTCAAAAGGATTAAACTGAAGCGAAAATATTTTTTTTATTTCAATTAAACAATACAGCCACGAATATACTCTGGATTTTTTTCTAAAAAAATAAAAGTCTGTCATTTACTGCTATATTTATAAGACCCAAATCAATTTTATGAAACAACATAGTAGTGTATCCGTTCTTTTGTCGATTATTTTTCTAATCCTATTATCTTCCTGTGAAAAGGATAATGAAGATACAACATCCAAAAACGATCATTTAATAAAAGAGTTAATAATCAAAAAGTATAAACCTGATGCTGCTACACAGTCTATCCAAGATCTCAAATATGATAATCAAAACAGGTTAATCCAATTTGGCTTAGAAACTTTTCAATATGGAGATAATGGTAAAGTAGTAACAAGCAGAATTCAACCTGAATCAAATAGCAAAGCCAATTCGCCTGATTTTGTAAGACAACTTTCATATCACTGGGATACCCAAAATAGACTGGTAGAAATACTGCTGGACACGTTATATAACGGATACACCGATTTTAAAGATATTGTTCCGGTTAAACGTCCGGTGATAGCTAGATTTGATTATATTGGAAACAGCACAAACCCTTCTAAAATTACATGGCTTAATATATCACTTTTTGATTTCTTATATACACCAGTATTAATAACTTCCAGAACCAATGAAATAAGCTATACCTATGAAGGTAACAACATCCTTAAATCATCAAAAATAGAATTCGAATTCCCTTTTATTTCCGATAATCAGAATAAAATTTACAGTTTAGCATTCAAGAAATATAGTGACAAGCCACATTTTCTTTATAATTTATATAAGCAATTGGGGTTCAATCCTATAAATATTTATGAGGTAATTCCTGCAAATCAAGAAGATTTACAATATTCAGTTGCATCCCGTCAATTGATTCCATCAGATCACAAGGTCGATTGGGAGCAATCGTCTAAATATGAAGTCCAATATGATTCCAATAGCAGACCCACATCTATATTTTGGAATCCATATCGAGATCTTGATAATGTTCACATAAATGATGAATATCTAATCTGGTCAACTCAATATCAATTAAAGTATTAAACCAGAATAAAAAAACCTAATGTTTAAGTAATTTCCCTAAGAGTCAGTAGATATAACACTACGAAAATTAATTTTCCTTAACCTTAACAATAGACATATTATAGAAATCACTTAGCCTTTCTTAACTTGAATTAAGTTTTCCAAAAACAAAAAAAGTTAAAGCATTTACTATGGGATTTTTCGATAGATTATTTAAAAAATCTACACCTCAAAAGGAAACGAAACCTATTAAAGAAACTCAACAAACTCAAAGCATTAAGACAGAACAAGAGCTGTTGGAAAAATATATTGGTTTAGCCTTTGAGAAGCAACTGAGTTTTTCTTCACTTATCGAAGGAAAAGAATGGGATGCGGATCTAACACAAGGATCGATTACTTTTGGTGAACAAATGGAATTCCCTATACAGATTTTGGGCAGTTTTTCCTATTCTGTAAATACATGGTTATGGGCATGGGCTAACCAACAATCCAATTTACCTGAAAACCTACTTCCAGAAGCATTTGATTTAAGAAGATACGGATTGAAACACAAGATCGATCAATTTAGAAAAGCTGAATATCCATTTAAGCAAGATGATTTAAAAAGAGTAGGATTAATTGCGACAGGGATGTTTGATGATGATGGTTATTATCTTGCCGACTACGGAGGAGGTGTAATGCTAATGACTGTTAAATCGCCGATTATTAAAAAAAACAGGGAAGATCAACCTCATAAAATCTTCAGCACCTTTTCGAAGATAATTTCAAATTTTGAGCTAAATCATAAAACGGCGCTTTCTTCCTATTTAGCCGCCAAAGGATACCAAGTAGTGGTCACTAAAGACGAAATAAGGGGAACCAAAGGCAAAGAAAATTTTGTAGCTAAACTAGATTCTTCAGACAGAGTGATACACTTTGGAAGCTAATATTCAACAAGTAGCATATTAATGTTCCCGTATTGCTTTAATTAATTGAGGCTTAGTCATCTTAGAACGATTTTTAATCCCAATTTCTTTAGCTTCAGAAAGCAATGCTATTTTTGATCTTTTTTCTAAGCTTTCCGAATTATAATCTATCGATCCAGCTGCCTGCGCATTTGCTATACGTGCTGCTTTTTCTTTACTCATTCCCTTTTCTACTAGGGCATCATAAGTGTCCGGTTTCTTTATTTGAGGAGTTTTATCTTTTGGCATAATAATAAATCTTGTTCTCATCCTTATAACAATTGAAAAGCAGATTTGTTAAAAATAATCTGTTTTTATTGTATTAAGGTTTCTTTCTTCTTAGAAAATACAGTTGTTCCCACACTTGCGACAACAACACAAAGAACCGATATCCATTGGGAAATATTTAAATATTCATGTAAGAGAATCAGACCAGACAATGCTCCCACTGCAGGTTGAAGACTCATTAAAATACTAAATGTTTTTGCCGGCATTTTACTTAATGCAACCATATCTAAGGAAAATGGTAAGGCGGAAGATAAAATGGCAACAACTAAGCCTTTTACAAAGATTGGAGGTGTTATATGCATTACCGATCCATCCCATAATGCAAATGGAATTAGAAATATGGCAGCAATCAACATCCCCGTTGATACAGCATGCTTGCCTTCCAGTACTTTGGACACCTTTCCGCCGACAAGAATATAAACTGCCCAAAAACTGCCTGCAATAAAAGCATAACCCAAGCCTAACAGATCAATATTATTACTTTTCCAAGGCACTATTAATAAAATACCCACACAAGCAAGGATTGCCCAAATAACATCCAACCATTTACGGGAAAACAAAAAAGCAAGAAATAACGGCCCTATAAATTCAACAGTTACGGCAAGACCTAATGGAATTCGTTGAATGGACATATAAAACATTAAATTCATTAAAGCAATACCGATTCCGTATAATGCACAATAAAACCATTGTTGCTTATTGAAGGTCCAAAACTTTGTCCTGTTGATCAGATATAATAAAATAGCAGCAAGACCTATTCTTAAGGCCGTCGTTGCAACAGGTCCGATAGCAGGAAATAATTGTTTTGCAAATGAAGCACCACCTTGTACACAGAACATGGATAAAAGAGCTGCTATTAATGCAACATTCGCTGTCTTTTTCATTCTTCGATATCTAATTTTTTGTCCCGAAAATACACATTTACTGTTCCATTTCAACTAAATGTTTTCTATAAAATCCAAGTAATCTTTTACACCTTTATTTATCCACTCATCTGTAGAATTCCTTTCTAAACCATAAAACAAAAATGGTTTTTGATAATCTGCTCGTATATATTCAAAAGTGGCTTTAAAAGGTATAAGAAACTCTTCCATTGTATGCTTATACTTTCCCGCAGTGCTATATCCCTGTTCGTCAATCCCAATGGACACAGCAAGATAAATCTTTTTACCACTCAATTTATAATTGCTTTTACGTCCATAGGCCCAACCATAAGTAAGCACCTCATCTAGCCATTGCTTATATAAAGGCGGACAATTGAACCAATAAAAAGGGAATTGAAAGATAATTTTATCATGTTGCTCCATCAATTCCTGTTCTCTTTTAACATCAATGATAGCATCAGGGTAATTGGCATATAAGTCGTGAACAGTCACCTTGTTTGGCATTTTTTCCAATTCCTCAACCCAACGTCTATTCATGACGGATTCTTTCATATTTGGATGGATAAGGACCACCAATATTTTGCTCATAAGAATGGAATGTTAAAATGTGTTAGAAATAAAATAAAATAGCCTATTTATATTTAAATTACATTGGCCTTCTAAAAATTGTAAAAATGAAATTATAGACAAAAAAACGACCACAATCATGACATTTAAACTATTATTCTCGCTAGCCGTATTCGGATTAATGATATTCAATGTAAATGGTCAAAGCTCCGGAAGGTATCAGGGCACGCTTTATTCCAGTGACAGCACCTTACTTTTAAAAAATATTGATGTAACAAATCTAAGCAGCAAACAATCTATAAGATCTGATTTTGACGGCAGTTTCTGGATTGATGCTAAACCAATTGATACCATTGAATTTAAACACCCCCATTGGGAAACTACAAAATTACTTGCCATGGAACTTCAGGATTGGGTTTTCCTCGAAAAGAAGAGTATTGTACTAGAAGCCGTGGTAATTGTGGGTAATACGAAAGCGAGGAAAATAAGAGAACTGGAACAAATGAAAAAAGATTATAATACCAAGGGTGGGCTATATTATTCCGGCAAGCCGCCACTGTATTTATTAATTCCATTTGGCGGTCCTTATGTTACTTTCTTTTATGAAGCATTAAGCAAATCCGGAAAAAATGCCCGCCGATTTAATAAATATGTTCAACAAGAAATCCAAAATATGGAAGTCGACCAAATCTTCAATAAACTATCTATTTCTGAAATAATCCCCATGGAAGAAAAAGAACTTGAAGCATTCATGGTAGCCTACAGACCGAAATATGAAGAAGCTCAGTATTGGACAACTTACGACCTCCATGTATATGTAAAGAAAAGTTATAAAGAATATAAGGATCAAAACCTTAACAGCAAACAATAATCCTTAAAAGAGTCCATCCTCTCAATAAAAATCCCTGCATAATTTCTTAAAAACAATCAGTCTCCTACAAATCTAAACAAAGAATAATTCAGCGCGTATGCTTAATTGCTACTATTAGATTCATTTATTTTTAGCACTAATTTGGCTCTTATCTCACCCGTATCTTACCCTATTAAAAGCGGGTTTTAATTGGGTAAGTAACGGGTGAGATACGGGTAAGTAACGGAATATTGGTAATTGAAGTCTCCGCGAATTGCTATCTAAAATCATGGTAAAAAAATTATCTTTTATCAACTGTATTTATCCATTATCTAAACATTAAATTTCATTTAGTTAAATCTATTAGCTAACTTGCAGAAGCTTTAGGGGTGTCTGCATTAGATTGCAGACTGAGATTTTACCCTTATAACCTGATCTAGATCATACTAGCGTAGGGAAAAGTAAAATGTCTTCATGGGTAGTTCTGTGCCTAACGTAGCCATTCCTAAAGCATCTTTGCTTAAATACAAACAGGAATGGAACTAAACGTAAATCATCAATCAAAAAATTATTCGAATCCTCCTAAAACACTAGAGGAACTTATTAATTTGGAGCTCAATAGCAAAACCAAGGGTATTGCTGTAGCTATTAATAATTGCATTATTCCAAGGAAATCCTGGCCTGAAACTCCATTACAAGAATCTGATTCCATCCTCATTATTACGGCAAGCCAAGGTGGATAAAAACCATTTTTAATTCAATAGCTATGATAGATCAAAAAATTACCACGACCCTATTTACCAACTCAAAAAAAGTATACATCCCGGGTAAGATTCATCCTATTCAGGTGGCAATGAGAGAAATTTCTCTTAGTCCGACAAAGTTGAGTAATGGGGATGTTGAAATCAACCCTCCTGTTACCATTTATGACACATCAGGTCCTTATACGGATGAGCAATCAGAAATTGATATCCGTAAAGGCTTGAACCGAATCCGAGAAGAATGGATTTTAAATCGAAATGACGTTGATGTATTAGAAAATATTAGCTCAGCCTATGGTAAACAGAGACTTCATGATAAGAGTTTGGATGAATTAAGGTTTGGATACAATCATAAGCCCAAAAAGGCTAAGGAGGGTCAGAATGTAACTCAACTTTACTATGCGAGACAGGGCATCATTACACCCGAAATGGAATATGTTGCTATACGTGAAAACCAGAAAATAGAACAGTTACATGCTGCGACAAAAGGTATGGCAGACCAACATCCGGGAGAAAACTTTGGAGCTAATATTCCCAAATCGTTTATAACGCCGGAATTTGTCAGAGATGAAATTGCATGTGGGCGAGCGATCATTCCCAATAACATTAATCATCCGGAAAGTGAGCCAATGATCATCGGGAGAAATTTTTTGGTAAAAATAAATGCAAATATTGGCAACTCGGCAGTAAGTTCAAGTATTGAGGAAGAGGTAGAAAAAGCAGTCTGGGCTTGTCGTTGGGGAGCAGATACTATTATGGATCTGTCTACCGGTAAAAATATTCATGAAACCCGGGAGTGGATTATACGGAACTCGCCTGTTCCCATTGGAACTGTTCCGATTTACCAGGCTTTAGAAAAGGTAAAAGGTGTTCCGGAAGATTTAACCTGGGAAATTTTCAAGGATACCCTGATCGAGCAAGCTGAACAAGGAGTCTCTTATTTTACAATACATGCCGGAGTATTACTGCGTTACATTCATCTTACTGCACGCCGTGTAACCGGAATTGTTTCCAGAGGTGGTTCAATAATGGCCAAATGGTGCTTATACCATCATAAAGAGAATTTCCTGTATACACATTTTGAAGAGATCTGCGAAATCATGAAACAGTATGACGTCGCCTTTTCATTGGGAGATGGTCTTCGTCCGGGTTCCATTGCAGATGCGAATGATGCAGCCCAATTTTCAGAATTGGAAACCCTGGGAGAATTAACAAAAATTGCCTGGAAACATGATGTACAAGTGATGATAGAAGGGCCTGGTCATGTACCAATGCACATGATCAAAGAGAACATGGAGAAACAGCTTGAAGTATGTGATGAAGCACCATTTTATACATTAGGTCCATTAACCACTGATATCGCTCCGGGTTATGATCACATTACTTCTGCAATAGGCGCTGCCATGATTGGGTGGTACGGTTGTGCAATGTTGTGCTATGTAACCCCAAAAGAACATTTAGGGCTTCCTAATAAAAAGGATGTTAAAGATGGTGTAATAACCTACAAACTGGCAGCACATGCTGCTGATTTAGCGAAAGGACATCCGGGAGCTCAATATAGAGATAATGCATTAAGTAAGGCTCGCTTTGAATTTAGGTGGGAAGATCAATTCAACCTTTCATTAGATCCGGATACGGCGAGAGAATTTCACGATGAAACATTACCCGCAGATGCGGCTAAGGTTGCTCACTTTTGTTCAATGTGCGGACCTAAATTCTGTTCTATGAAAATCACCCAGGAAATCAGGGAGGCCACAGAAGAAGGAATGTTGGAAATGTCTAAAGAATTTATTGATAAAGGAAAAGAGATTTATATATGATCATTGTTCTATCGCAAACGCTAAATATACCCTATGAAGCCACAATGGTAAACCAAATGTTTGAAGGTGGTTTGGACCTATTTCATATCCGGAAATATGACCTTCCGGATATTGAAGTCATACATTATGTTAGCAATCTGAATGATGACTATAAGGATAAATTAGTGCTTCATTCACATCATCATCTGGCAAGTGAATTAGGAATAAAACGTTTACATTTTAACACTGAGAGCCGAGTAAAAAAAAATTGGAAACAACTTATCCAACAATATATAATTTCTACCTCTGTTCACAGCATTGAGGAATTCAACCAATTAGAGAATTCTTGGGACTATGCTTTTTTAAGTCCTGTTTACAGCAGTATATCGAAAGTCGGATATGGTGAAAACAGTACCATTCTTTCGGAGTTATCCTTTAGAAAAAATGTAGAGGTTGATCTGATCGGATTAAGTGGGATAACTTTTCAAAACATGAGCAATGTTTTGGAAAAAGGATGTGATGGAGTGGCATTGATGGGCTCTGTATGGAATCAGAAAGATCCCGCATCTTACGTTCAGGCATGTAAGAAACAAGAAGATATTTTTAAAGGGAGTATAGTTTCATGAAAAACTTATATCGAATACAATATATTTCCGATGGAATAACGTTTGTCGATCAGGAAAATAATATTAAAAAGGCTTTAGACTCGGGAATTACCTGGATTCAATTGCGTTGGAAAAATGCCGATGGAAAGTTAGCACTATATCAACTTGCAGAGAAAACCAAAAGGCTTTGTGAGGAATACAAGGCAGTATTTATTGTTAATGATACTTTAACGCTGGCCCAACATTTGGATGCTGACGGGGTTCATTTAGGTTTACAAGATGAATCCGTTAGACAAGCCCGGAAACTTTTGGGCCCTTTAAAAATCATAGGTGGGACTGCAAACAGTTATTCGGATGTCTTACAACGGGTTATTGAAAAATGCGATTATATAGGATTAGGACCCATGAGATTCACCAAAACAAAAGCAAATTTAAGTCCTATTTTAGGTATTTCGGGCTTCCAAATGATAATGGAAAAATTGAAGAAAGAAAAAATAAACCATCCTCCAATCTATGCAATTGGAGGAATAGAAGAAACAGATATTCAGAACCTATTATCAGCTGGTATTTACGGAATAGCTATATCAAGCCTGGTTCAGAAAAAACCTTATATCATTTCTAATATCAACCAACACTATGAACAACATCTTAAAAATTGCTAATAAAACTTTTCATTCCCGACTGTTTTTGGGTACCGGTAAATTTGGTAACCTGAAAGAAATGTCGGCAGCAATTACAATATCAGGTTCCGAACTTGTTACTATGGCGTTAAAGCGCATAGATGCTCATGCAGAACAAGATGACTTTTTAAATTCTCTGGCTCTTCCACAAGTGAATTTATTACCCAATACATCGGGTGCAAGGAATGCTAAAGAAGCCGTATTTGCTGCACAGTTAGCAAGAGAAGCTTTAGAAACCAACTGGATAAAACTGGAAATACATCCTGATCCGAGGTATTTAATGCCTGATCCTATAGAAACGCTTATTGCCACGGAGGAACTAGCCAAAGAAGGATTTATCGTGATGCCTTATATCCATGCTGATCCTGTTTTATGCAAAAGATTAGAAGATGCAGGAACTGCTGTCGTTATGCCCTTAGGTTCTCCAATTGGTAGTAATAAAGGAATTAAGACCTTAGACTTTCTCGAAATTATCATTGAACAGAGTAAAGTTCCTGTGATCGTAGATGCGGGTATTGGTTCACCATCAGATGCAGCAAAAGCGATGGAAATTGGAGCAGATGCCGTACTTGTTAATACTGCGATTGCAAGTTCAGCCAATCCTGTAAAAATGGCGGAAGCTTTTAAACTTGCCGTTTATGCCGGTAGGGTGGCTTACGAGTCCGGACTTGCTTTAACGACCCCCCAAGCAAATGCATCCTCTCCCCTTACCTCTTTTTTAATGGATTAATCAAATGAATGTTAAGGAATACATCAATCAATATAGCTGGAAAGAAATTCAGACTCGTTTATATAAATGTAATGAGGATGATGTTTTAAAATCGTTGCACAGCACCAAAAAGTCTGTTCTGGATTTCTTAAATCTTATATCTCCCGCGGCGGAGCCATTTTTGGAAAAAATGGCGAATCTGAGTATGCAGCTTACTAATCAAAGGTTTGGTAAAACTATACAATTATACGCTCCTCTTTATTTGAGCAATGAATGCCAAAATATATGTACTTACTGTGGTTTCAGTATGGATAATAAAATAAAACGTAGGACGCTCAACAATACAGAAATTATTTTGGAAGCGATGGCTTTGAAAGAAATGGGTGTTAATCATGTTCTACTAGTCTCAGGCGAGGCGAATAAAATTGTAGACACGCCATATTTTCTGAATGCTATATCGTTATTAAAACCCTACTTTGCGAATATATCCATAGAAGTTCAACCGCTTTCATTGGAAGACTATAAAAGACTGCATCATGCGGGGGTTCACTCTGTATTAGTTTATCAGGAAACGTATCACGAGGAAGTATATAAAGTTTATCATCCGAAAGGAAAGAAATCCAATTTCGACTATCGATTGGAAACACCGGATCGTATCGGCTCCGCCGGCATTCATAAAATCGGAATGGGTGTTCTGCTTGGCTTAGAGGATTGGAGAGTGGATAGTTTTTTCAATGCATTGCACATGGACTATCTGCAAAAGACCTATTGGCAAACTAAATATTCAGTTTCATTTCCACGATTAAGACCAGCTGAAGGAACTGTGCCTCCAAATTTCGTTATGGAAGACCGGCATCTGTTGCAACTGATTTGTGCATACAGATTATGGAATCCGGATCTTGAAATATCCATATCCACCCGAGAAAGCGAGAAGTTTAGGGATCACATCATTCCTATAGGTGTTACAACCATGAGCGCAGCATCAAAGACAAACCCGGGTGGCTATGTTGTTGATCCGCAATCACTGGAACAATTTGAAATATCCGATGAAAGAAGTATGGATACGATTAAAGAAAGAATTCTTTTATTAGGATACGACCCGGTTATGAAAGATTGGGATGTATGCTTTTCACAATCAACAGGGAAGCAATAATATATGGCATCAGAATTTCAAAGGTATAGCAGACAGATTTTTATGGAGGAAATATCCATAGAAGGACAAAGAAAGATCAATGCTGCGAAAGTATTAATTGTAGGGGCTGGTGGATTAGGTTCACCTGCTATTCAATATTTAGTTGCTGCCGGTGTAGGAACCTTAGCTGTCATTGATTTCGATACATTGGAAATCCATAATCTGAACAGGCAGGTTATTCATCAGGAGAAATTCATAGGCAAGACAAAAGTAGAAAGTGCAGATTCTTTTGTTCGACAATTAAACTCAACAATAAGGTTCATTCCGATTAATCAGCGATTGGATGAACATAATATCGAAGATATTCTTGGGGAATACGATATCATTCTTGATGGTTCTGATAATTTTGAGACCAGATATTTAATAAATGACTATTGTGTTAAGTCCGGGAAACCACTGGTATATGGGAGTATTTTTTCTTTTCAAGGTCAGGTCGCTGTATTTAATTATCAAGGAAGTAAAAATCTTAGGGATATCTTTCCGGAATCTCCAAATCCGGAGGATATTCAAAATTGTGATCAATTCGGTGTATTAGGAGCACTACCCGGTATAATAGGAAGTATGATGGCTATGCAGACGCTTAAAATAATTCTAGACTTACCAGTTAAGACCAATCAATTAACCATAGTCGATTGCATGCAATGGAGCTTTAATCAGTTGAGTTTTTAATTATATATTGTATGATTAATTCAAAAACAATGAAAAGGCAGGGACTTATCCCCGCCCAATCATCAAACTAACATAAACCTATTCAGTAAAAAAATCTGTGATTACTTTTTAAACACTACGGTACTTCCCAACGAATAAATATTTTCTGAATAATTTTGATCTTGAGTCTTTGTCTGACCATAAAGACGAACTACGACATGGTATTCCCCAGGATCAGCAGGATTGTCCAATAAAAAAGAAGTAGCCTCTTCATCTATGGTCTGATTAAAAACGGTAATATATTTCATTGCACTAGTAACTTGATTCACTTCCAAAATAATTTTCAATGGTCTTTCAATTTCCGTAGAGATTTGATCCGGAATAGTCCAGCTTAATCTTGTTTGATTTGCTCCTACTGCTTCAGATTTTAAATTTTCCACCCTTGGCAAGTTAGGGCCCTCCTTCATTTCAATTTCATCTTTCTTACATGCGCTTATTGCTAAGAACATAAATAAGATTATCATATATCTTTTCATAACATGTTATTAATAGCCTGGATTTTGTTTATACATACCTTTAGACCAATTCATCTGGGGTTGAGGTATCGGGAGGTATTCATCTCGACCGGCAACAAAACGTGCTTGATTATACCAATCGAACCTTGACTTTTCTTTGTTGATAAAAGCATTCATTGTTTCCGCTAGTAATCCCCAACGTAGTAAGTCGAAATACCTTCTTCCCTCGTTTGCAAATTCCAATCGATTTTCCCAGATAATTACTTTCTTTAAATTCTCCTTGTTTAGTGTAAAATTCTCTCCCGGTTTGTATTGTTCAATTTTATAATCCATCCATAAAGTGCCATCAGATTTTCTTAGTCTGCCTAAACTGTTGGCAGCCCTTGCACGAATCCGGTTTACTAATGCTAAGGATTCTTGTAGCTGTCCTTGTTCCATTAAGATTTCTGCCTTCCATAAGAGAACCTCTGAATACCTGATTTCCTTCTTATTCATAGAATTATAAATGTAAAAGGGTTTAAACAGGCAATCACAGTTTGGATCAACCTGCTCTTTCATGGAATTGAAAAAACCATATTGGAAAGGGGCCCGTGATCCCGACTCTTGATAGAGGATGGCATTGTTGTATTTCCATGGATATCCTGGTATTGCTGCTGTATGTCCTAACCTTGGATCAAAAGAATGTTGCTTGAAATATTCTTTATAAAAAGAATCCTTCATCTCAGTTTGATTGTAGTTATCAAAATTAGGAAGTCCTGTATTATCGGTTTTAAAAGCATTGACCATGGTATGAGACACTTTATGGAAATCACAGCAGCTGAAATAAGGCGACCACCATGGAGCATTTAATTCATCACCTCTGTTTACTCTGCCATCCGTAGTACCATCATCTATAGAATATTGGATTTCCCAGAGTGATTCTTTAGTATTATTATCAAATTCAGGGAGAAAATTATTAGCAAAATCCTCCTCTAAATCAAACTGGCTTTTATCTTTCGCCATTATGGCATTAATATGAACTAAAGCTTTTTGAAGCGTTTCCTGATTGATCTTAACCACCTGATGTTGGTCATTTTGCTCATAGGCCCGGAAGAGAAGGCTTTTCGCAGCAAATGCATGAGCGGCATATTTGGTAGGTCTGCCCTTTTCAGTTTGATTGTCAGGTAGTACCTTAGCTGCATCTTCAAAATCTTTGACAATACGATCCCAGATTCCAAGATCATTCTTCATTGAGTCTGGTCTGTTCGATAGGCCTTCAACGACTACTGCATCATTTGGTACAGTTTCATCTATAAAGGGAATATATTTCCAGCGTAGCTTCATTCCTAAATAAATCCAACTCCTTAGAAATTTCATCTCAGCTATCCTGGTTTCCTTGAGTTCATATTCTGCCGGATCTAATTCATTCAATAAACGTATGGCGGTGTTACATCTACTTATACCCACATACCCTAAATACCAAGGACCATCATTGTTTCCGATATTGGAAGTAACGGCGGTAAAGATTTCCATTTCGTACCAAGGAGTTTGATCACTTAAACCACCTCCACCCTTGTAAGCATCGTCAGAACGAACACTCATTATCCATGGGTTATGTGTAGTAGCATACCCTAAACTTGGCATAGCTGCATAAGCAGCGACCACAAAATTATCTATTAGGTCAGGGTTAGAAACCTGCTCCTCCGATAATACTCCTTTAGGCTTCACTTCTAAAAAATCTGAACAGCCAGTGAGGAAAGCTGATATAATGATTATTAATAATTTTATCTTTTTCATAACATCAAGGATTAAAATGAAACATTCAGACCGAAATAAACCGACAGAGGCATAGGGTATCCTGTACCTGGATTCTCCGGGTCCGGACCGGTAAATTGATCATCACCCCAATTTTTCTTCAAAGCAAATAGATTCTGTCCGGTGATATAGACCCGAAGCTTTGTTAAGTTAATGCGCTCAACTACGGATTGAGGTATGGTATAACCTATATTAATATTCCGTAATTTTAGATAGGAACCATTTTCAATAAAATAGGTAGACAGTCTTTTTTCTGAATTGGCATCTCTACGCGACAATGCAGGTATATCCGCATTAGGATTATTTGGAGACCAGGCATCTAATATCCGACTCGGGTGATTCCGATCATTCTGAACACCTATGTTCCAAAAATCACTTAATTCCTTCCATGTATTACGCACTGAATTTCCAAAAATTCCTTGCACAAAGAGACTAAAATCAAAGTTTTTATAAGCTCCTTCGAAATTTAATCCTGCCGCTAACTTCGGATCACTAACTCCTATCCAAGTCCGATCGAATACTTCATCGATAACACCATCGCCATCTAAGTCTTTGTATCGAATCCTTCCTACTCCTTTGCCAGGTTGTATCGGTCCATTGTCTACCTCCTCCTGTGTACGATATATTCCATCAGTAACTAAACCGTAAAAAGAATTTAATGGCCTTCCTACTATATTGTCTAATAGTCCGTTCCCACCGTAAGCATAGATCACATTTTCTGGCAGAGAATTGACTTGATGTCTATAAGAAGAGACATTCCCGGAGATTGCATATCTGAAATCTTCACGATTTACGGCCCATGTTACCTGAGCTTCTATCCCTCTATTGGTCATATTAGCGGCATTGACCCAACGATATCCACCTTCACCTAATGCCGCTATATATGGAGGTTCAAAAAGCATATCGGTGGTTTTTTTATTAAACCAATCAAAAGATCCATAAAGTCTATTTTGAAACAGGGTAAAATCTACCCCTACATTGGTTTGTGTTGTCGTTTCCCATTTTAAATCCGGGTTTCCTAAACTTAATCGGCGAAAACCGGAAGGGATATTTCCTGATTCATTACCTCCAATAGCATAAGAGGTTCCATTAATATCAGTAGCGTAAATATTAACCAATTTTCCTGAATTCAATGGTTGTGAATTACCATTTTGTCCCCAGGAGAACCTCCATTTTAAATCATCTAACCATGTAACATCTTTCATAAACTCTTCGTTCTTCATTCTCCAGCCTAAAGAAAAGGAAGGAAAATTACCATAGCGATAGTTCTCTCCAAATACTGAAGATCCGTCTCTACGAAAAGTAACCGACGCCAAGTATCTATCATTCAAAACATAATTAGCTTTTGCAAAATAAGAGAGCATGGTCCGCTCATTCCCTCCTCCGTTGAAAGTTCTTTGCTCCCCGGTGGCAGTACCTAAATACGCATAATCCCTATCTTCCAGCAGGAGTCCGGATCGATAGCCGTTAATACTTTCATTTAAGAATTTAAAAGACTCAATCCCCCCTAAAATATCAAGTTGATGCTTCCCGCTGGATAAATTATATAACAGGGTATTTGTCCAGGTTTGCCCCAGATCATGCCAATTGTTCTGTGTTACCCCATTGATCGTACCAGCCTTACCCCCTGCTTCTGTCCATTTCTTATCAATCTTCCTATCATACCACATGCTATAATCAACACCATATTGCGATCTAAATGTTAAATTATTTAAGATTGCTACTGATACATACCCCGACCCTAATACTTTCAAGAAATTGCCGGTATTATCTTTATTTAATTCTAAATCTCGAATTGGATTAGCAAAATCATCCATTCCTAAGGGCATCGCTACTCCACCCCAGGATCCATCATTCGCATAAACAGGAATATTGGGAGGCATTACCAATAAACCATAAGTGCTATTGACATCTCTCATTTTTAGGTTAGTCAATGTTAGATTCTCTCCTATTTTAACTCGACCATTGAATAATTCATATTCATTATTCATCCTTGCCGCGTATCTTCTAAAAAATGAAGTAATCTGTGTTCCCTGATTGTTGTAATAATTGACAGAAAAGAAACTCGTTGAATTTTCTGTTCCTGAACTGATTGATACTTGATGATTCTGTTGAAAACCTGTTTGCATTCCTTCTTCAAACCAATTGGTATTACCCGAGGGCATGGTCTTTGCCTCATTCAGCCATTCTAAAGGTTTAACACTATTCAGTACCGGAATTCCTTGACCATCGACTGCCCAATCATATTCATAAAACCTCACTGCTGTCTCAGGATTATCACCGTCATTTACTGTGGCTTGCCATAATGCCCTACCATATTCCTCAGCGTTCAGCATTTTTGGGACATTGCCTGGATTATTCACCGCAACATACCCCTCATAAGTTACCCTTGCTTTACCTTTAGCCCCTTTTCGTGTAGTCACTAAAATTACACCGCCTGCAGCCCTTGAACCGTAAATAGAAGCCGAAGATGCATCTTTTAAGAATTGAATGGATTCAATATCATTTGGATTAATATCTCTAAGGTTTATAGAGATCGGTTGACCATCAAGTACAATTAAAGGCGGAGAGGAATTAAAGGAAGTTATTCCTCTGAATTGAATACCAACATTTTCCGCAGGATTTCCGTCTGTGGTAATACGGACCCCCGGAACTTTCCCTTGTAAAGAACGCATCACATTGGCACTAGGATTATTAACAAAGTCCTCACGCTTCACGACGGAAACAGCTCCTGTTAAATCCGCTTTTCTTTGCGTCATATAACCTGTAACAAGAACTTCCTCCACACCGAGGTCATCTTTTTCCATGATAATCTTTGTTGCATTGGCAACAGCTACTTCTATTCGCTTAAAACCAATTGCCGTGACCCTAATTCCGGAACCGGTTCCTATTTCTAATGTAAACTCTCCATTTTCTCCGGTTGCTGTCTTTTTTCCGGAGGGAATAACGGAAACTGTTGCCCCTACTATAGGAACACCTTCCTTATCGACTACCACTCCGCTTACCTCAGTTTGCTGAGAATAAGCACTTCTCACTCCTAATATTTGAAGGCTCAAACACAGGATCAATAGCCCGGTAATCCGGCCTATTTTTATAGGTATAATATCCATAGTTATAGATTTTAATCGATTAAGCACTTAAGCAACAATTATCCAATTGTGGCTATTTGGAACAAAAAAATTAAAATTAATTCAGTTTATAATTAATACAAGTTTAATGCTTAATTGATTAAGCTCCAAATTTAATTACAAATTTTAACTTGGAGCAAGTTAGAAATGAGTTCAAAGAAAATAATAAAGACAGCCTCAAAAAGGTTCTTTTGGTTGTTTTTATTTCCAAAATCACTAATCCATATAAACAGCAGAGACAAAAAAATAGACTGTAAAGAAAACTTAGAATAGAATCCTTTACAGACTTAAATCAATACACTGAACCAAATAATTAAGTAGCTGGCTAAAATGGATTAAAAATAAAAAAGTTTGTGACACAGATGTTTCTCAAGCATGTGACTTAATGCTTAACTTTATGCTCCTATAATTAAAACAAAGATGAAAAAAGATCCTAATTCAGAACAAAAGGCCAGGAAAGTTACTTCCGGGCCAGTCCGGGAGAAAGCTAGGACAGTAAACAAAATCATTAATGCTGTTGGAAAGGTATTAAAGAAAAAAGGTTACCCGGGCTTAACAATTGCCAACATAGCTAGCGAGGCTAAAGTAGATAGAAAGCTGATTTACACTTATTTTGATAATCTGGACAGCCTTATTGAAATTTATATTAGTCAACGTGATTATTGGAAGACAAAAGCTCAGTCAACTATTAGCAAATTATTAGAAAAGGAGGTAATAAGTGCTGAAGAGATGGAATCGTTACTAATAGGACAATTTGATACTGTTTTAAATGACCAGATTCTCCAAAGAATTTTACAATGGGAACTATCAGAAAACAAAGACATTCTTAGAAAACTAGCGGATAGCCGTGAAGATATCGGTGAAAACCTCATTCGTAAATATGAAAAGAATATTAAAAACACGGATGTGGATATTAGAGCAGTTTTAGCATTACAGACTGCAGGGTTATATTATTTAGCCATGCATGCTAAATCCAACGGCAGTACTTTTTGCGGCTTGGATCTGAATAATAAAGCAGATAAAGAACGTATTGAAAATGCACTTAAACAAATTTTAAAATCTCAATTATCATAGTTATTTGAGATTAATACCTCTTTATATCAATGTTTTTGTTTAAATTAAATATATAATACTATGTAACTTACAGTTATTCCACCATTATTATGAAAAGAGTCATACCTATCGATGACAACCTTTGTCTAAAAGCCATTGTAGAAAGTGACGCTATAAGAATGTATAAGATACTTGATAGCCAACGAAAATATTTAGGAGAATGGCTACCTTTTATTCAGTTTACGAACAGAGTAGAAGACAGCAAGGGTTTTGTAGAAATGGCTATTTATAGTTTCAAAATTAAGAAAGATTTCGTGTACAAGATCTGTTACGATGACCGAATGATTGGTTTAATCGGAACTAAAGAAACTGACTTTATTAATAAAAACACGGAAATTGGTTACTGGCTTTCTAAAGATTTCCAGAAAAGGGGAATTATGACTAAATCTGTTGAGGTATTGATTAATAAGCTATTTGAAGATCTAAAATTGGAACGTATTCAGATATGTTGTGCCGTGGGAAATGAAAAGAGCATCAATATTCCGAAAAGACTTGGCTTTAAGCTCGAAGGTATTAAGCGTAATGCAGAATGGGTAGGAAATTATGAGTTTAGAGATTTATTAGTTTTTAGCAAACTTAAATCAGAACAGGTTACCGAATCAATTTAGGGTTTAAAATAAAAAAGACGCTAGTAAGCGTCCTTTTTAGTAGTTTGTTATTAATTAATTTCTCATTTATTTTGCTGTGATTTGGCTTCTTTCATAGGATTACCTTCTCCTGATTGCCCCCTCACTGATCTGCCATTTTGCTGATATATTTCAAAACGTGATGGTTGTGCTGATCTTGGCCAAGCATTATTGGACTCATCAATATCGGCAGTTTCACGGAATGGATCCAATTGTACAGAAGCTACCTGTTTATTTTTTGCAAATACTTTAGTCACTTCATTTTCATTCATTCTCCAGATATATGCCGGGACATGGTCGATTTCTTTTGTTCCATCGGTGAAGGTCCATTCAATAATTAATGGCATCACCAATCCCCCATTGTTCTTAAAGTTTAGTTCATAAAATGATGTATTGCCATTAAAAATATTTTTTTCTTGTTCATTTAAAGAATTATAGAACTGCTGATATGATGCCTCATCTGATGGTTTCACAGCAAATCGATCCCATTTATTATAAAAATCCAGTAATGAAGTGTCTTTATCAACAAGAAAAGCCATATTTTCTTCCATGTTGCGTTGGCGGGTTATGGTATTCATATCCTTATTGAAGTCTTCTTTCCTTTCTTCCTGAGTTTTTTTGGGATCTGCTCCGGTCATGCGGTATTGAGTAACATTCTCAAGTGAAATTTCAACCGGATCTGTCGTAAAGAACCATCCCCTCCAAAACCAATCTAAGTCTACCGCAGATGCATCTTCCATGGTTCTAAAGAAATCCGCAGGCGTAGGATGTTTAAATTCCCAGCGCTTCGCATATTCCTTAAACGCATAATCAAAAAGTTCCCTCCCCATAATGGTTTCACGAAGAATATTTAATGCTGTAGCAGGTTTAGCATACGCATTAGGGCCAAACTGGACAATATTCTCTGAATTAGTCATTATTGGTTCTAATTGATCCTTCGGTAATTTCATATAGTCAGTAATCTTATGCGCCGGGCCACGACGAGAAGGAAAGTCTTTATCCCACTCCTGCTCGGTTAAGAATTGCAGAAAGGTGTTTAGCCCCTCGTCCATCCAAGTCCATTGACGCTCATCAGAGTTAACAATCATTGGGAAGAAATTATGACCTACCTCATGGATAATGACACCTATCATTCCATATTTAACCGCTTCTGTATAAGTCCCGTCTTCATCTGCCCTGCCATAGTTAAAACAAATCATTGGGTACTCCATTCCATTTGCTGCTTCAACCGATATAGCTACAGGGTAAGGATACGGAATTGAGTACTTAGAGTAAGTTTTTAAGGTATGTGCAACTACCTTCGTAGAGTATTTGCGATATAAAGGATAGGCCTCAGGTCCATAATATGACATGGCCATGGGTTGATTTCCTTCTATTCCTTCATTCACTTTCATAGCATCCCAAACTAATCTTCGTGAAGATACAAAAGCAAAATCCCTTACATTCTTCGCTTCATAAATCCAGGTTTTCTTAGCTGTAGATTTTTGTTGCATTGCTTTTTTAGCATCTTCCAAAGTAACAACTTCTACTGGTTCCTTAGTTTGTTGAGCCTGTTTCCAACGGTTTAGTTGATCAGCAGTGAGAACCTGACTGTAGTTTTGACATTCGCCGGTTGCTCCAACAACATGATCTGCCGGAACAGTAATATTTACCTTGTAATCACCGAAGACTAAAGCAAACTCTCCTCTTCCTGTAAATTGCTTATTCTGCCAGCCTTGAAAATCTGAATATACTGCCATGCGAGGAAACCATTGGGTAATTGTATATAGGTAATTATCATCTTTATCGAAGTGCTCATAACCTCCACGACCATTTTCAACCATGCGATCAGTAATTTTATAATCCCAATCGATCTTAAGGACGATCTTCGCTCCTGGTTTTAAAGGAGTCGTTAAATCGACTCTCATCATAGTATAATTGATTGTATAATCCAGATTCTTATTACTTCCATCCGTTAATTTTCTAATATTAACGCCATAACCTTTTTGTTCAGGCACAAGGGATTTCAGTTGGTTCAAGGCCATTTTTTCACGGAGTGTACTCTGGTCAAATCGCTTGCTTTCAGCATTATCCGCATGTTCATTCTCATCAAGCTGCAACCATAAATAGGTCAACGGATCGGGAGAATTATTGGTATAAGTAATAGTCTCTGATCCTTTGAGAACTTGATTAATGTCATCAACTTCAACATCAATAACATAATCTGCCTTTTGTTGCCAATACATTGAGCCCGGTGCTCCCGAAGCTGTACGGAAAATATTAGGATCTGAAAGCAGATTTCCTAATTGTTCGAATTTATTTCCATGGTTTGATCCTGGGTTATGCTGCATTTGTGCATACGCTCCCAAACTTGCAGTTCCAAGCAGGGTCAAACAGAAAGTTTTAATGAGTGAGTTATAGATTTTCATAGAGGAATACGTTCAAGCGCCATAATAAATGATATGCCGATTACAGCTGAGGATAAGAAAAAACTCCAATCCCGATTGGATACAGCGAATATCTTAAGCATCAACTCCGATAAAAGGATGACAAAGAATACAATAATTAATTGACCAAATTCTAAACCAATATTAAAGGATAATAAAGGAAGTACAATATGAGCTTCCTGTCCTAGCAATGATTGCAAATAATTAGAAAACCCTAAACCATGAATTAAACCAAAAAATAAAGTCATAGCATATAATACATATGGATTTCTTTGTTTTCTACGTTTTGGTAAATTGTATAGGGCAGTTATTAAAATAGTGACGGGAATAAGGAACTCAATCCAATCGGTGTCAATTTTGATTACTTGAAATGCTGCTAATGCTAAAGTAACAGAATGACCGACTGTAAATGCTGTTACTAACCAAAGTAATCTTTTCCAATCTTTCAGGGTATAACTACAACATAATACTAAGATAAAGAGGATGTGATCATAACCTCCTAAATCTAAGATATGTTGCCATCCCAATTGGAAATAAATGGAGAATTCGCTCATTAATTAGGTTATATGTAATAAAACTATAACAAAATTAGTATTATTTTAACATTGACAAGGAGAAATGCAAATTTTAGATAATTTAGCACATAATTGTTGCAAAAGAATGAAACCATGAAATGGAATAAATTGAGGTTTGGACTATTAACAATCTGCCTGAGTCTAGCTGTATGGGCGTATGCACACCCTTTTTACGTGAGCATTTCTCAAATTGATTTTAATTCGGATAAAAAAAGAATTGAAATATCGTGTCGTTTATTTTACGACGATTTTGAAGTGGCTCTTAAAAATCAAATGAAAGTACATATTGATATTATTAATCCGAAAAATAAAGCTGAAGCAGATTCAGCCATCTCTAGGTATATCCGTCAAAACCTTAAAATCAACGTAGATAACCAGAATCGAAGCTTAAAGTATGTGGGTTATGAGATATTAGATGATGTTGTTTGGTGTTATTTTGAAGCAGATAATATATCCTCAGTAAGAAAGCTAGATGTCATCAATCAACTTTTGTATCAAGACTTCAGATCTCAATCTAATATTATGCATATAAAGGTCAATAATATCCGTAAGAGCACCAAACTTGACAATCCAAAGAGAACAGCGTCGTTTACTTTTTAATACTTCAGAAAATTAAATGAGGATAAGGTGTAATCAAAAAACATGACCTCTAGAAACACAAAATGCTTTTCGTTAAAAAAGCACATCTAAATTTGTTTGGTTTGTAGATGGGTTAACTTTTCTTGTTAACACATCTATTTTTAGGAGTTGGTTGGTTTCCGATAAATCCTACATTCGTTACATAGAATGAGTATGGATTTTGGAATAGGGTTATTTTTTTTCTTCTTTCTTGTTTAATCATATTATTTAACCTTTCTTTTATTGTTTGTTAGTAATATACCAATTTTTAGGCCAAAAAGCAAATTAAATATCATTCAAAAGCCATAAAGACTTCTGTCTCATTTTTATAAGAAAGATAAGTGGGTTAATTTATATCAGATAAAATCAATAAACTCTTTTGCCTATCATAATCTAGTTAATAATTTATGCCAGATTAACAGCATGTTTATGGATAAATTCTGATGGAGAGCTATGTAATATGTTTTTAAATACTCTATTGAAGTGAACAACGGTATTAAAGCCACATAGGTAAGCGACTTCAGAAATGTTTTCGGTAGATTTATTTATTAATAATTGACAGGCTTTCTCGATTCTAATTTCATTTAAGAAGGTAACATACGTTTTCATGGTATGCTTTTTAAAGTATTTACAAAAAGCGGAAGGAGTCATATGAATTAGTCTGGCAACTTCGTCAATACTGATTTCTTTATTATAATTTTCTAAGGAAAACCGTAGAACTTCATTGATGCGAACACCTACTTTATCATTAAAGGTAGAATCCGGTAAACCTGAGTAAAGAGAAATCATCTCTTTTTCATTCGCAATTAAGAAATCAAAGATCTCTATTACGCGCATTATTTTTGCTAATCCTTCTTCGCCTAATAAGGTTTGGAATTTAGGTCGGATACGAAAGCTATATTTTTGGATTAGTTTTTTACTAGTATCTAAGGACTTGAATATATCTCTTATTCTATGCAGTTCCTGCATATCAAAGAAAGGCTGCAGTTTATCAAAGGCAACAAAAATATGAACTACATGAATTTTTTCATCATCAGAACCTTCTTTGATAAAAATATGGGGATCATTAGCTTTTAGAATAAAGATTTCATTCTCAAAAAAGGGTTGGATTAAATTACCAATAACCACCGATCCTCGGCCGTTTAACACATAAGATATCTGTATTTCTTTGTGTCTATGGTAATGACTATAAAATTCATCACGAAGATCTTCCTGAATATAAAATGAACCAGCCCCAAAGGCAGGTACGGTGAATTCAATTGGATATCTTGCATCCATCATTTTTTTAGCTTCCATACATCCTTTTTTTTCCTAAATTCTATGGTTAAAAGAAATTTAGAGATTTTTGGTAATCATAATTTAGTTGCTACAAAAATAGGATTTTTTTGCAATTTCAAGGGTTTTTATAAATATATAATAACTTATTAAAGTACGCTTAAGTAGAATCTAAGTTAAAAAGAACAGTAATTCTCTACTTATAAAATTCATAAAAACAACTATTATCTGGTTTTTGCGATCAGTTCTGAGTTCAAAATTTTCTTTTGGATAGTTCCTTCCTTCATCTGAGCAGTTAAAATGGTAACACTCTCCTTAGCTAACTGTTCAATTGGCTGTTTGACATGAATAATAGGATGATAGAAGAAATCATATACTTCACTATAGTCAAAACACATGACATTTAAATCCTTTGGAATTTGAAGTTCTTTTTGCGTAAGGTATTTTAACCCGGCAATGGACAGTGTATTTGTGGCAAATACTATGGCATCGGCTTTTTGATCATTTAATACTTTTTCCAGACATTCATGAAGTTCCGTCTGAAGTTTGCTAAAATTAACTTTGTATACCTTTGATTGAATCTTTCGGGTAGCATCTAGAAAACCTTGCTCTCTATCTTTCATATGCTGCAGGTTATTATTGTATGCTATGAAAGCAATATTTTTATATCCGTGGTTGATAAGATGTGACACGGCTTTTTCCATCGATTCGCTGTTATCAGTTACCACATAGCTGGAATTTACTTTTTCAAAGTGCCTATCAATTAAACAAATAGGGATACCTAGCGAGATGATATATTCAATAGTTTCTTCCGAGTTATCAGGAGGCGATATAATGAATCCATCTACCTGCCTCTTAATAAACACATCCACTAATATTTTTAATTTCTCTGTGCTTTCATCAGAACTACCAATAATAGTAGTCAGGCCATAATGACTGGATTCATCTTCTACACCACGCGCAATTGAGGCAAAAAAAGGATTGGAAATATCAGCAACAATCAGACCTATGGTATTGGTCTTTCCTGTTTTCAAGCTTTTTGCAATGTGATTGGGTTGGTAATTTAGTTCTTTAGCGGCCTGTCTGATTTTCTCAGCAGTAGCTTTCCCTACCCTGCCTTTTTCTTCATTACCGCTCAATACGTAAGAAACCAATGCTGTAGAAACTCCAATTTTCTGAGCAATATCTTTTAATGAAACCTTTTTTACCATGCTGTAAATTTAGTGTTATTAATTAATAAATATAAATACCTCCTATTGCTGGAGTATCTCTAAACCCCAATGATCTACGATTCTATTTACTGCTTCTGCGGCAGCTCCGTTTCCCCAATCATAAATTGTGAATTCTCCTATCCCTATCCCATTTGGATCAGTGTGTCCATCATGTCCATAATTTTCCATCATAAAGCCGTAATCCTCTTTACCTAAAAACGGCCATCGTTTTTGCCATTGATCTTTCGTTTCTACATTCTCGGGGCTATACATCATGATAAATGATGCTCTGAGAGCTGCTAATCCTCTCTGCAGATAATCTTTTCTCCCGAGTATTTTACCATACTTCATAATAAGCTCAGCAAATAAACTTTGTCTGGAATCATTCCATTCGGCATCTGCATTCATTACCCCAAAACCTCCAAGTGCATGAATGTAAATAAATGCTGGTTGCCAAACTGCTTGCCACATTAACAACTCATCCAAAACGCGTTGACCTAACTGGAGATAATGTTTATCGTTGGTTACCTGAAAAGCTTCTAAAGCTGCCTGAGCGGTGTAATATATACTCAAAGTATTTTGCTTATACATATTATTCCGCTCTAGCTTATGATCCAGTAAATTATCGTGACCAAAACGACTACAAGACCAATAAGTTTCAAAATCTTCCCATCTCCCGACAGGGACAATTTCTTTTTCAATTACAGCCAACGCTTTAAGCGCTGCGTCCTTATAAGCTTTTTCATTTGTTAGTTGATAAAGCTTTAAAAGGAAAGTAACGGACATGGCTGATTCAGGAGACTTGCTTAAAACCTCCATATCTTTTTGATTTTGAAGATCTAACCATGCCGGGAAGTAACCATCTTCTCGTTGGATTCCTAAGAGCGCTTCCGCGTATTTCGTAGCATAAGTCAGTAAGCGTTCATCTTTTTCCAATTCATCGTACCATTGGAGCATCAGCAATGCGGTATAGCTCATATCGAGAATATGGTAAGGCGATTCTTTTGCGTCCCAGGAAAAGGGATTGCGATTAGAATTTCCAAAATATCGTGTATCCCAACCAGCCGAGCGGCTTAATTTTTCACCATTGATCTCAACATCCAGCATTTCAGTAGCAATCAATCCGGGGAAAAAACCATTTTTCTGAGGAAAAGATAAGGCCAGTTCTTTTGTCAAATTAGCATATCTGAATAAGGAATCTATTCCCTTCCGTTTTGCATAACGAAACACCCCAGATGCTGAACGTAGCGAATTGAACCAAGCTTGATTCCAAATAGACCTGAATTCCCGCTCTCTTACTTCCTCTGGGTAATTGGGACTTTGAGTAACATTAACAATAAAAGTAGGAGCTCCTACCTGTATTCCATTTAATTCAAATTCCTGCCACACCTCTTTACGCCAGTGGTTGAATGCCCATTGATAAGTGAAATCAACATAGGAATCTAAACTTTTCTTTGCTAATGGTTCATCTTTAGCATATAAAGGAGCTCCCCATTTTTTCCATAAAAATGAATTGACCTTTGCAAAAGGGTTCAAAAGATCATCCGCATCTGACGAAATCAATATATAAGCAGCAAGAGAATACCTGCCTTTAGGAAATGTCGTAACATCTACCTTCTCATATAAAATATGATCGGTTATCTTGGAATGAGCTAATCCTAGGTTCAATAAATTATTTTTAGCATCAAGATCCAGATACCAGGGTATTGGCGGATTCGTCACCAAAAGATTAACATCGGGTATAATACTTAAAAGCTTTTTATGATCATGAACAATCATAGTGGCAGACCTGAATACATGTTGGGCAGCAATATGATTATCTGTTGGTGTAAGATGAGGTGCCCAATGAAAACCAGGCTGGAAACTTGGTTTAAAAGAGAAATGCAGATCTTTTAAATCCACATCCTGATTGATATCCCAGGTGACCTGTACCCGATAAATCTTTGAATCTATCTTTTTAAATTTAACAGTAGGTTTTTGTTGATTTATTTCGGAATATTCCACGCGATCGATATAAGGCTTCAAGTCCTGAGGAATTTCCTGTGAATCAAATGAATATCCGACACAAGTGTAAGATATGCTTACAAAAAGCAATAACATTTTGACAATAAAAAAATTATAAATGATTAATTTCCTCATTGATTTATTTTTAACCCTAAAGACAGGTATTTCTCGTACCGTTTATCATACAATTCCTTTTTTGATGCTTCTGGAAAATATTCTTTTTCAAAACCTGGTCCCATTTGCTTCATGGCTTCAGATACATTCGGATAAACTCCGGCAGCCGTGGCGGCTAACATACTGGCTCCTAAAGCGCAGGTCTCTTCTGAACGATGAACCTTAATCGGTCTTTGCAATACATCTGCTAAAGTCTGCATTACGTATGCTGATTTCTTAGCAATGCCTCCGATTCCTATAACACCATTTATTTCTACTCCCTGCCCTTCTACATGCTCAACAATAGCTCTGGATCCAAAGCATGTTGCTTCGACTAAGGCTTGAAAAATACTAACAGCCGAAGATCCTAAATTTAAATTGAACAGGGCTGCAGATAATGAAGCGTCAACATTTGGTGTTCTACGCCCATTAAACCAATCCAAAGCCAATTCAGAATCAATATTAACAGGCTGTTGTTTAGCCAATTCGGATAGCTTATCAAGCAAATTTTTCTCAAGCTCTTCCACAATCTTGTGAAGGACATGATTACCCAATGAAGCATTAGAAGGTAAGCCATTCCGGATTGGCCACAACAGCAAATTTTTAAACCAATTATACACATCACCAAAAGCAGACTGACCTGCTTCAAGTCCAATTAAATCAGGAACAATTGACCCCTGAACTTGTCCGCAGATACCCTGAACAAGTCTTTCCTGCAATTCCTCTCTTCCGATCACCATCATATCACAGGTTGAAGTTCCCATAACCTTACACATAAATCCGGGCTCAATTTGGGCTCCTATCGCACCTACATGCGCATCAATTGCACCGACGGTGATGATCACATTCTCTGAAAGACCAAGCTTCTCAGCCCATTCTGTGGAAAGATAGCCAGCAACCTCATCAGCTGTATAGACGTCCTTTCCTATTGTATCATAAATACGGCCTAATTTATCATCTAAATGAGTAAAGAAATCTTTTGGAGGATATCCTGCAAAAGCCTCAGCCCAAAGTGCTTTATGTCCTGCTGCACATACATTCCGTTTGATTTTACCCGCATTTTGTTCACCTGTCAATAAATAGGGAAGCCAATCGCTCTGTTCAAGCCAGGAATGAGTAGCGTCGAATACCTTTTGATCTGTTCTTACCAGATGCAATAATTTGGACCAAAACCATTCAGAAGAATAAGCACCCCCGCAATAACTCAAATAATTAATTTCAAAATCTTGAGCTTTGCTATTAATTTCTTCTACCTCCTGTATAGAACTATGGTCTTTCCAAAGAAAAAACATAGCATTTGGATTTTCTGAAAACCGGTCCTGTAATGCTAATGGGTTTCCTTTTTCATCGATTGCTACAGGAGTAGAACCTGTTGCATCGATGGAAATAGCAAGTATTTGAGATTTTACTTCCGGACTAACTTTTTCTAAGCAACCACGAAGACAAGATTCCAAACTTTCAATATAGTCTAAAGGATGCTGACGAAACTGATTTTGCTTAGGATCGCAATATTTCCCCTCACTCCATCGCTTAAAATCTGAAACACTAGAACTTAGCTCTTCACCATTGTGGGCATTTACTAATAATGCTCTCGCCGAATCGGTTCCAAAGTCAACTCCTATAACAAATGCATCTTTCATGAATTTCTATTTAATGTGCCGGATTAGACATATCCAGTTTTCCTTCTACTTTACCAACTCCCCATATTGCGAAAACCGCAATCACTACATAACATAATACAGGTATAATAAAGCCCATCGCCATACTACTATGGTCTGCTATTAACCCCATCAAGGGTGGGCAGAATGCTCCTCCAGCTACAGCCATCACTAAAAAGGAAGATCCTTTTTTGGTTAATGTACCTAGGTTATTGATTCCTAAAGCGAAAATGGTTGGAAACATAATAGACATAAAAAAATAGGTGCTAAAAAGAGCAAAAACAGATACCCATCCCAGATTCATAAATACCAGAATATTTAATATTATATTCATTACAGCATAGAAACCAAGCAATCGATGTGGTGCTATAAACTTCATTAAATAAGAACCTGTTAATCTTCCGATCCAAAATGCCCCCATTCCACCTATAGCCAGAATTAATGAAGCCGCTTGTTCATCATTCTTGGGCATAAAGAATTCTCCAAATGCTCCAAGGTGATTCATGATACCTGAGATTGGGGTCTTCAAATCATGTATAGCGTCGATAACATAATTGATAAAAAATGAGTTCGTACCGGTTTGAGCTGCTACATATAAGAATTGTGCAACAACTGCGAAAATAAATACAGGATGTTTAAGGAGATTTCGCATAGGTGGATTCTCTTCAAGTTCTCCAGCTTCCTTTTTCTCCTTAATCTCAGGGAGTTTAATGATTAAAAACACAATAGCTACGAGCACCACTATAATTCCTATTCCCATATAAGGTTTGACCAGAGAATCAAATTTATCATGCTCTCCTTCAGCCTCTGTACCAAAGATCATTAATCCACCAATCAGAGGTCCTAATATCCAACCTAAGCCATTAAAGGATTGAGAAATATTAATTCTTCGTGCTGCTGTATCTTTAGGTCCGAGGACTGTGGAATATGGATTTGCAGCAGTTTCGAGAAATGCCAGGCCACAAGCTATAACAAATAAAGCTGTTAAAAACGGAATAAAGGCGGCAAGTTTGGCTGCCGGATAAAACATAAATGCCCCAATAGCAAATAAAACAAGTCCAAAGATGATTCCTTTTTGATATCCATATTTTTTGATAAATAAACCAGCCGGAATCGCCATCGCTAAATAGCCTATGTATAAAGAAAACTGAACAAATCCGGATTGTGCTTTTGAAACATGAAGCAAATCTTGGAAATGTTTGTCCAATACATCCAGGAAGCCGTGCGCAAAACCCCATAATAGAAACAAACTACAGATAAACAGGAATGGAACTAAATAATAATTCCCTTCATTATCTCTGAATAGTGATTTTTTATGATTGCTCATGTTTTTTTATTTATAAAGTGGTCCAAAAACCTCACAGGCTCTATAATCAGATCCTTCGGGATCCATGCCAAAAGCTGCCCAGGTAGCAGGTCGGAACAATCTATCAGCAGGTACATTATGCATGCAAACCGGAATACGAAGCATAGAAGCCATCGTAATCAGATCATGACCTATGTGTCCATAACTTATAGCTCCATGATTAGAACCCCAATTCGCCATTACCGAATAGACATCCTTGAATGCTCCTTCGCCGGTTAATTCAGGTACAAACCATGTCGTTGGCCAAGTTTTGTCTGTTCTTTCATCTAATATTTTATGAACTTTTTCAGGAATATCAATCGTATAGCCTTCTGCTATTTGAAGAGTCGGACCTAAACCTTTTATTAAATTAATTCGACACATTGTTACGGGCATCCCACCTTTACTGAGGTAATTAGACGAATATCCACCACCTCTAAAATAATCGCGATTAGCCGGGTACCATGTTGTAGCTTTTAGACAGGCCTTAACGTCTTTATCAGATATTTCCCAATGCGGTTTCATAACTGCTTTTCCATCGGAAGACTGTTGACCGGTACCATCCAATGTAGCTGCCCCTGAATTTATCAAATGGATAAATCCATTTTTGGCCGCTCCAGTTGGTTTCCATCCACTAACGCGTTTTACCGCATCTGCTGACCAATAGGTTCTCACATCGGCAAAGATTTGAGCAGTATTCGTCAGCAAGTAATTAAAAGCCATGGAAACTCCGTTAAGCGAATCATTTTCTGTAGCTACCATAAAAGGGCTTCTTACTCCATTCCAATCAAAGGAGGAAGTCAGCATTGCTTCAGAAAAATCGCCATTGGGCATAAAATCTGTCCATTGACGCTGTCCTTGGAATCCAGAGATAAACGCATTGTGCCCCATAGCTTCCTCTGCATGCCCAATTTCTTTCAATTTTGAATTTCCGATCATTAAATCTCGGATTATCAATGTCATTTTAATTACAAATTCCCAATCCTCATCTTTTTCCTTCCTATTCTTTATTTTATGCTTTTGATTAAAATCTTCTCCCTCTTTGCAATTCTTCTTAGTCCATGCTAGTGCTTTTTTGAATTCTTCCTCATCATAGATACCGAGTTGAATTCTCCTAAGAACTTCAGAAGAATCGACATATTCATTCCGCATGCCCAAATATTCCTGAAAGAATTCAGCATTGACAATTGAGCCAACGATACCCATGGAAACAGAACCTATCGCTAAATAACTCTTACCTCTAAGCAGCGCTACAGCTAATCCTGATTTAGCAAACGACAGCAATTTATCTCGAACATCATTAGGAATTGTGGAATCGCCCATATCTTGAACATCATGGCCGTATATACTGAACACAGGTAATCCTTTTTGATTATGTGCAGCCACGGTAGCCGCCAGATAAACTGCTCCGGGTCTTTCTGTACCATTAAACCCCCAAATAGCTTTAGGTCTTATAGGATCCATATCCATGGTTTCAGAACCGTAACACCAGCATGGAGTAACGGATAGAGAAACACCAACATGATCTAAATCAAACTTAGCCTGACAGTCTGCTGCCTCCTTAACTCCTCCAATACAACTGTCTGCAATAACACATTGAACGGGACTTCCATCCGGATATTTAAGTTCGGATTCGTATAATTTTGCCACAGCTTTTGCCATGTTCATAGTAGTCTCTTCCAGAGATTCTCTGATTCCACCCCAACGACCATCAATAATGGGTCTGATTCCTATTTTCGGGTAATTCTTCATACTGATTAAGATTAAAATGCAGATTTAATATCTTCAACAGATATATTAAATAAGGTTTTCAACAAACTGGCTACTTGCTCCTTATCTCCTAAAAAATGATAAACATTGTGCTGGTGCTTCAATTTTTCTGAAGGTTTTAAGAAAGCTGCCGGAGATACGCTTTCGATCTCATAAAATGGCCCCATCTGACTGCCATCTTCCAATGGTCCATCATTATATGCATTAACAGCATCACCAAGAAATGGATCTTTTTTGGTGGTCCACTCCTGATTTAGATAGATTTTTCCAGGATCAATAGTGAATTTGGTCACAGTTAGAATTCCACTTTCAATATCATAGCTACCTGCTATATTCTTGGCCCTTTCCGGAGAAAGCCCTAACTTCCCTCTTGACTTGCCATCAGCTTTAAAATAAAGAACCCCGTTTTTATAGCTAATCCTATCTTTTTTAATTTCACCAAAATAATCAGTAGTCGCTACCTTTCCTTTTGCATTTTCTTCATAAGGAACCAAAATCACCGTACTATCCGTAGGCATAAACATATCAAGACTCCATAAACAAGGCGCACCGGTTTCTTTTGTCCAGGCTTCTTGGCCTGTATTTGAAATTGTATTAATTGTACTGAAGCCAACGGATTTAAGTTTATCATTTAACTTTATACCAAGATCCGCTTCTATTTGAGTATTACTCAACATCTTGATATCACGATTTAGTTTAATAGATAAGGTGGTGCCCTTATAATTTTTCAGTTCGGTATCCTTTTCCATACTCACTGAGTTACCTGTTGCAGAAAGCAAGTTCCATTCCTCAGTATCAATCGCTGCCGGAGTTTTCCAGTTTTCATAAACCATCTCCTTTTCTGTTTCAAAATACAGCGAAAAAGGTCCTCCCTCAGGTCCTAACCAAAGCCGATCTTCTCCACCATAAGCATTCATGTGGGGATCAACAGGCGCATTGAATGCCTTATAATTGACCCATCCGAAACTTTTACCATCTGGTCCATCAGCTGTAGAGGTAAAGACCTTTCCTTGATATTTAGGTGAGACAAGAATTTGTCCTAAACCACTTTCATTGCTTAAAATCAAAATACTATCGTATTTCTGAAGGAACTCCAAGTCGAATCCAAATTGTCCTTGTTCGTATGTTGTTTTCAAAGTATCTAGGTTTGAGTTTTCACTTTTCTTAGTATTTTGACAAGCAGTACTTAACATAACTGCAGAAATACCCATCAATGCGTAAGCTAGTTGTCTTTTCATAAGATTATTAGTTAACTTCTAAATCATTTTTAGGTGGCAAACTCGGGAATTTACCGTGTGGTTCAGCTTGGTACCAATAAGCCACGGAAATCATATCAGACTTCTGAGGCAGATATCTACCTTCCGATCGCCAACCTAAATCCTGAATAGTTACTTTTAGATCACCATCGAATCTAACCGGATCTAAGATGTGCCAGCGATACATTCCAAAGCGCTGCTGTGATTCGTACACCCCATCAGGCCTGATTACCTGATGTAAACCAGCATAGGCTGTTGAAAATTCCTCATATTGCCTAGTTGCTTTATTTTCGAAATTATAGGATCCACAGAAGTAATCTTCCAATCCTGTGCCCACAATAGTTGCATAGTCCTTATCTCCGTCCATAAAAAATTTAATCTCTCCTTCTCCCCACCAACCGATGTTATTTACACCGACAGCCAGATAGGTTCCTACATATTGTCCCTTTCCTTTTATTCCATCAATAATTGTATGTAAAGAACCATTCGTAGGATTTGAACGACGGTACTGAGCGTGAAAATAAGCCTCATCCTCTGGCACTTCAGTTACTGCATAGTCAATCTGATAGTATAAGTTCATCGGTTCTCCTGAAATATTTTCCATTGTAATTTTGCAGCTCTTTCGAAAAGGCATCTTCCAATAGGAGTTAAACGCACTACCCGGGTTGACAGTAATAGCCAATGAGTTTAAGGGCGCATAACGATGCCAAGCCATACCAAAGAAAGGTCCAACAGGCGATTCGACAGATGGACTACTTTCACCATCCCAGTAAATTCTAAAAATAGTATGATTCCAATTTCCTGTTGGTGTCATCCACATATGTTGGATAACACCGGATTCATTAATTTCTGCCATTGTAAATGTTTCACCAGGCTGTATCGTCACAAAAGGATTTACCTTCCAACCTACTCCGAGTTCTCTGGCTGCATGATGTGCATTTGCCACATTTGCTTGCCCCGCCTGTTTTGCAGGATCTGCCATCCCACCCTTCCCCTTCTCCCCTGTAAAATTTTCTGGGCTTATTGAACGAGTTTTTGCATTAGACAATTTGGAAAGAGTTCCCATGTTCATATCAATGCCGTTAAATTGCTGTTTTTGCTGAGCGTAGGTTATACCACATAGAAATAAGGAAGCTAATAATAATTTAATTTTCATGATTTATCAATTAATTAAAGCATTCCGCCAGGCCTTGGTTAGATTAGACTCCTTAATTATTATTAATCGTTTAAGCAGATGCTTTATACACTAATCCGATTAGACAATTATTAATATTAAGATGCGTTGCTTTCGAGTTTATAATTACACAATGTTAATGCTTAATCGTTTAATAACAAAATATTTTTCTACTTTTTTTTATGATTAAAATTGAAAATCATAAAAAAAAGCCGCTTTATTTCAAAGCGGCTCTATGCCTTTTATTAATTCAAGACTATAAATTCTTAATCATTTATTAAAGCTC
>JBEBRZ010000009.1:0-54242 GCA_040394615.1 Sphingobacterium mizutaii | reverse complement strand
TCAAGACCGCCGCATTCGACCACTCTGCCAACTCTCCGCGACAAAAGTAGAAATTTTTACACTCCCGCCAAAACTTTATTATTAGGAGCCTGAAAACCAGCCCAATTATTTTTTAACCTCCAAAAAAGTCCTTATTTTTTATCTTATTTTAACTAAATAAGGATTAATAATTAAGTTTGAAATTCTCATATTCATGATTATTTAGCAAATTCGTAAGTATAAAGTCTAAAATGAAAAAATTTCTCCTCATATGTTTATCCGTAATTAATTACGCATTTGCCCAAAACACGGGAATAAGCTTCGAAACCAAATTTTATGATGCTAAAGATAAATGGGTCTTATTTGATAAAAAAGAAAATCAAAACAGTTATGCCCTCGGATTTATTTATTTAGATCTATACGCTGGCTTTACCTTTAATTATGAAGGTGAGGTATTAATAAAAGGAAATAAGCTTCAGAAGCTCCCAAGATTAGATAGCACTACAAATATTAAATCGAGGCTTGATCAAAATACCTTTGATGTTTATATGCTCAATGAAAAACAAATCGAAGACCTTGCATTACCGAAGGTACCGGAATGGCTATCTAGTTATAATCAAAACTCTGATTTTATAGAAAATAGAATCAAAACTGCTTCTTTTTTAAATGGGGCAGGAGCTAGTCATAAAGCTTTGCCTATTTTACTGAAGGCTTATGAGGAGGATAACCATTATGCAGGTTTAGAATTTGAACTTGGTTATGCCTACAATGCTACGGGAAGTTTTTATAAGGCTGTAATGATTTTGAATAAAGCTATTGAAAACGATCCTAGTAATTTTTGGTTTTATAGAGAATTAGGATTCGCATTTAAGCATTTAAATAATCTTCCTGAAGCAGAGAAAGCATATCGACAAGCGATAGAATTAACTTCAGAAAACACCTATAAGGCAGAGGTAGCTATTAACATGGCGCAAAGTTATTTTCATAATAAAAACCGGTCGAAATTTGATGAATGGAAACAAATTGTAATTGAAAATGCAACTGCTGAATCTATGTATATGGCATATATTCAATATTTTGAAGAAAATTGGAGTAAAGCCAGATAAGTAAAAAGTAATTATTGGAAACACACTATGAAAGATCAACTAGAAAACCTGAAATATCCTATTGGCAAATTTGCTAAACCAGAAAATATAGATATCACTATTATTAAATCGTGGATAAACACCATTATGCGTTTTCCGGAGTATTTAAAAAATGAACTTAAAAAACTCAATGAAAAAGATTTGGAACAAACGTATCGCCCTAATGGCTGGACCATTCGACAATTAGTGCATCATTGCGCAGATAGCCATATGAATAGTTTTATTAGATTCAAACTCGCTTTGACAGAAGATACCCCAACGATAAAGCCTTATTTAGAAGACAAATGGGCTTTATTAGCAGATTCTGTTAATATGCCAATAGAAAGTTCTATAAAAATCTTAGAAGGTCTGCACCAACGCTGGGCAACATTATTAGCAAGTCTTTCTCGTGAAGAAATGAAGAAGGAATTCAAAAATCCTGAAACGGGAAATTTATTAAATATAGAAACTGCTATTGGTATTTATGCCTGGCACTGTAATCATCACCTTGCCCATATAATTAATGCAAAAAAACGCTGATTGAATACATTTTCCAGCTCGTACATTAATTTTAAAATACTTAGCTTTAAATAAATCAAATAATATAGATCACATGGAACAAATAAGCCCATATAGTAGTGCAAGCCAAGCTATTGATGCCTTAGATAATGGCGGAAAATTCTATAATATATTTACAAAAGCTGATGATGATTTAATTTCGCAATCAGAGGTAAGTAAGGTTGCTGGTGCAGGTTTTCAAAAACAAAAAGGAGTACTTTTCCTTCAATTAGCCATGTCTAAACTCTCTGAAAGAGAGCAATTAGAAGTCATCGGAAGATTTGATGATAATTTATTGGAAAATTACAATAAATATAAACCAGAAGAAATTACTTCATACCAAGCTTTTAATGGTTTAAATGCAGGTACTGGAATTGTTGTCAATGGGATACCAAAAAAAATTGATAGTGAAGGAATTATTAGTGGTTACATTTCAATACCCGTAATCGATGTCTTTACATTAATTCCAATCAGTGAAACATATATCGTCTATGAAATAAAGGATGAAGAAACAGGAGTATCTATATTAGTGGCTCATGAAAAGGAAAGTGCAACCTTGCCGGAAGTAAACATGAAGTTATCTGGCGTAATAAAACAATTTCAATTAACACAGGATGATGAAAGTGATTTCGAAAAATTTATTGAAATTGAATATTATGTTGGAATATAATATTAAAAAGTAAGAAGGGGCGCATAAATTTGCGTCCCTTCTATTTCATAGGTAAACGATAATAACCAATTATTACATAAGAACTTATTTAGTCAATTAGTTCAAAGTCCGCCTCTTGTAAATCGCGAGAGTTTGATCCAACAAAAACCTTAAATGCCCCTGGTTCTGAAACAAATTCTAATTTTTGATTATAAAATTTTAAATCATTTTCTGAGATTGTAAATTCTACGTCTTTTGCTATTCCTTTCTCTAAGAAAACTTTCTGAAATCCTTTTAATTCTTTGATGGGACGTGTCTGGGAGCCAACCATATCACGGATATATAACTGAACAACTTCCTCTCCATCAAAGTTTCCGGTATTCATCAGTTTAACAGAAACTTTTAATTCTTCTCCCTTCTTCAGGCTATTTTTATCAATCTTAATAGGTCCGTATTCAAATTTTGTATAGCTTAATCCATACCCAAATGGATATAAAGGTTCATTACTTACGTCTAAATAGTTAGATCTAAATTTTTGAAACCATGCTCCCTTTTCTAAGGGTCTTCCTGTGTTCTTTTGACTATAATATATGGGTAACTGTCCAACATTTTGAGGAAAAGTTGCCGGTAACTTCCCGGAAGGATTTACATCGCCAAATAAAACATCGGCTATAGCCTTACCTGTTTCGGTTCCGCCAAACCAAGCATTTAAGATTGCCGGCACATGATCATTTTCCCAAGTCAATGTTAATGGCCTACCAGTAAATAATACAAGTACAACCGGCTTACCTGTTTCTAATAATGATTTTAATAAACGACGTTGACTCTCGGGGATATTCAAATCAGTCCTGCTCGAACTTTCTCCGGACATCTCAGAACTTTCTCCTAAGGCTGCAATAATAACATCAGCATCTTTTGCTGTATTGATTGCATCTGCAATAATCTCTTCCGCTGCACGTTCATCTCTGGGTATTGTCCGCCCAAACATCGTTGAACGCTCTTGGAGGTTAGCATCATCGGTTAAATTAGCCCCTAAATGGGTAACAATTTCTACTTCTGTACCTAATGCAGCTTTCATTCCTTCTACTAATGAAGCTGTGTTTTCCAGATCAGCACTTACACTCCATGTGCCTGGCATATTAGCACCGGTATTAGCTAGAGGACCTATAACCGCAACTTTTCCTTGCTTTTTAAGAGGAAGCAACTGATTATCATTTTTTAATAAAACAAAAGATTTGCTAGCTGCTTCACGAGCCAGTTTTAAATGATCAGGAGTAAATATTTCATTTTTAGCTCTTTCATCATTACAATATCTAAAAGGATCTTCAAATAAGCCTAACCTATATTTTGCTTCAAGGACATAACGGCAGGCTCTATTAATATCTTCCTCCGTTACTTTTCCTTCCGATAAGGATTTTTTTAGTGTTGTTAGAAATCCTTCACCAACCATATCCATATCCACACCGGCCTTGAGCGATAATTCCGATACTTTTTGGAGATCACCTAAACCATGATCGATCAATTCATTTATTGCAGTATAATCTGTTACGACCAACCCGTTGAATTTCCAATCATTCCTCAATAAATCTGTCAATAACCAATGATTTGCACTTGCAGGAATTCCATTTATGTCGTTAAATGAAGTCATTATAGACATTGCACCGGCATCTATGGCTGCTTTATAGGGCGGTAAGTATTCATTATACATTCTGTGCAAGCTCATGTCCGTGCTGTGATAATCGCGACCAGCTTCTGCGGCACCATACAAAGCAAAATGTTTTACACAGGCCATTAATGTATTATTTTTGGAAAGATCATCACCCTGATAGCCTATTACCATTTCCTTAGCAATTCTGGAACTTAGATAGGTGTCTTCACCACTACCTTCAGATATTCTACCCCAACGGGCATCTCTAGATATATCAACCATAGGGGAGAAGGTCCAATTTAAACCATCTGCGGAAGCCTCTATTGCGGCAACACGTGCTGTTTTTTGAATTAGTGGCATGTCCCAGGTTGCGGCTAATCCCAACGGAATAGGGAAAATAGTTTTGTAACCATGGATGACATCCATCCCAAATATGATAGGTATTTTTAATCTTGAATGGTTCACAGCTAATTCCTGAGCTTTTCGGATTCTTGCCGGTGAAGTCATACTAAAAATACCACCTATATTCCCGTCTTTTATTTTTGATTCTACATCTGTAGAAACTACCGAACCTGTTGTCGCTTCCCCTGCGGTTACCAAATTTAATTGACCAATCTTCTCTTCGATAGTCATTTTACCCATAAGATCATTAATGAAATTATTCATTTTTTGGTCTTCCTGAGAATAAACAGAATTCAAACTTAATATTAAACAGAAGCAGAGAATGCTTTTTATACTTTTCATTTTATTTCAAATTTGTAATCAGACACAGCCCATTTCTGAGCTGTGCTGAAAAACTAACCACCTATTTTTTTAGATCAGGACTCTGAAATCCTAATTTTATTAATCCTTCCTGAATTTCCGGAGCTTGCATAAATAAGTTCCAGATTAAGCCTGATCTATAATTTTCCATCATAACTACAATTGGGCCCTGATCAATAGCTAAATACCTCTGTGGAAACCAATTTTCTGTTTCGCTATATGCATCATAAAAACCATAATCGCCCCATACTTTATCACCTAAATGATTAAACAGATAGTTAGCAAATGTTAAACTTTCTTTAGGAGCATAGGGTGTTGAAGATAAAGCAGCCGTGGGACTGATCACCGACATATCATTATCAGGATGGTGTGCATTATAACCTTTGATAGAATAGGATGCCGTCAATCCCCACCCTTTATCTGCCGCATATCCCTTAAAGTTATTAGGGTTCTTTTCAGCATACGCAATATTTATTTTAGTGTGATTTTTTACAACTTCGCCGTAATCAACATAAGCATCCTTCAATCCGATGGGATTTAATCCTAAGAAAGAGTAATGTGCCCAAAATAACGGACCAACTTCACCCTCCTTTGCATTGTGCTTAATACCGATAGGAATATCAAATTTCTTAAGATCAGATTTAATATTGCCATTCCGGGCCCAGCCTTGATTATAAACAGCCGTGTCAATAGGATGTGTAGGAGAGGAGCCTGCTAGTACGTAAGTTATCAGACATTCATCGTATCCTTGAATCGGATGATTCATTCCAAATTCATGAGAAGGACTCCAATGCCATAACAATACATTTTTTCCATTGGTATAATGTTTCCAATCAATCCCTTTCCACAAGTCATCAGCCTTTTTCGATATTTCTTTCTGTTTGTCAGAACCATTTTTAAAATATTCTCTAACAACTATTAACGATTGAGCGAGGAATGCGGTTTCCACTAAATCTCCGCCATTATCTTTTTCACTGAATGCTTTCACTTTTCCGGTATCACCGAAATACCAATGAGACCAAGCTCCTTTAAATCGAGGAATTTTAGCTAAGTAATCCATGATATGATTCAGACGTTTTTCACCTTCATCTTTCGTGATATATCCTCTTTCAATTCCAACAATCATCCCCATAATGCCAAAACCGCTACCACCAATTGTAATGACGTTTTGATCATTTTCAGGATATTCTCCATCCATGTGGATTCTTTCCCGTGCAAGACCGGAAGTAGGTTCTGCACCTTCCCAAAAATATCTGAAAGTTTGTCTTTGGATTTTATTCATTAAAGAATCATCTGCAGGAGAAATGCTGTCCGCGAATAAATCATCCCTTTTCGTATCGGCTTTTTGGGAATTCTGACAAGAGTAAGCTCCTGTCATACTAATTAGTAATCCAATTGTAATTAAACGTATCTTCATGTCATTTTTAAATATTTGGGGAGCTAAATCCCAATTTTGTTAATCCTTTTTTAATTTCCGGAGATTTCATCAGTAAATCCCATAATAGCTTACTCCTGTGGTTCTCAATACCAATAATTATTGGGCCCTGATCGATTGCTAAGTAACTTTCGGCAAACCATGGTTCATCCAGAGAAAACCCATCTTTAAATCCATACTCACCCCAAATTTTATCCCCTAATTTATAATAGAAAAATTCCAGGGCTGCTATTGATTCTACGGGAGTAAAAGCCATTGAAGAAATAGCTGCTGTAGGAGCTATTACCCCAATGTCATTTGAGGGAGATTGTGCCCCGTATCCGTTAGGAATATCTCCAGCAGTTAATCCCCAATTATCCCCAGAATAACCATAATATCCTTTAGGATTGGAGATACAATAGGCTCTGTTAATTAATGTTTGATTTTTAACCTGCAATTCATAGTCTGCAAAGGCATCTGTCAAGCCTAGAGGATTAATCCCCAAAAAGCTATACTGAGCAGTAAATAATGAGCCACCATAATCTGGGCCGAGTGGGAGCAATAAATCGAAAAAGGTTTTACCATTTTTCATCGCACCATTTCTTGCCCATCCTTCATCATAAACTGATTTGTCAATCGAATGGTTATTTGCTCCTGCTGCTAAAGCATACACAATTAAAGATTCATTCCAACCCTGAATTTTTAAATTTAATTCCCAATTATAATCTGGACTCCAATGCCAGAATAAGGCATTTTGACCATTTTGAAAGAAATTCCACTCGACTGCATTAAATAATTTGTTGATGTCTTCAGTCAAGCTTGCATCTTGAAAATATTCTCTTGATGCTAATAATCCCTGAAAGAGCAGGGCGGTCTCTACCAAATCAGCCCCATTATCTTTCTCACTAAAAGGCTGTGTTTTTCCAGTCTGACCATTATACCAATGAGAAAATGCGCCATGGTATTTATCTGCAGATTTAAGAAATGAAACAATTTTTTTAGTTCGTTCTAATCCTTCTACTTTATTAATAAAATTTCTATGGACTCCGGTAATAATAGCCATTAATCCGAATCCGGTACCTCCGGTTGTTACGGTCTCATTCGAAGTATTTCTTTCACGAATCATACCCGAATTTGGATGAGCAAAATCCCAAAAATAAGAGAAAGTCTGCTTTTGAACTAAGTTCAATAACTCTTCTTCCGAAATTCTTTTGAATTTATCAGAAGAATCTATGGCCGTATTAAACCCATAGTTGTATTGTTGATTTAAACTCTTGTTTGTAGTACTTTTTAATGTTTTTTTGACTAAAATCTCATACTTAGAAATAGAAGATAAATTCCCTGTTGGTTTTACACTAACGGTTTTGCCTTCATCAATCATTTTAACCGTGCTTGAAATGATTGATTTATCTGAATTCAATATTTGGATATAAGATCCTAAATCTTGATTTTCAATCACTTCTTCAAAGCTTATGATAAACTCAGGTTGCAATTCAATTCCTTTATGGTTATTTAGCAAAGGTTCATTAGCAAATGTTATATTACTGATAGCAAAGTCATATCCTGTTGTTGGATTTGAATCATTTGATTTTGAGCAGGAGATAATTATTAAAGTAAAAAATAATAAGAAGAAATTTCTCATATCTTCTGAGATATTAGTTAAAAATCGTTTTCAAGAATTCGTGATTCTTATTGATTTAAAATAGGGAAGACCCCATAAGGCCTTCCCCTAATTGTATGAATATTACCAACCGGTATTCTGAGTCATATCGGGTGTCTGAATCAATTGATTATCTGGAATGGGAAATAAATAATGTTTAGACTGAAAGTCTCTGCCAACAGCTTTCATTGCAGATTCTGCTTGTTTAGTTCGCACTAAGTCAAACCATCGATCGTGCTCCATAGCCAATTCTAATCTACGCTCTTTCCAGATTGCCTGACGTATAGCGTCTTGGCCTGAGGCTGTAGAGTTAGGTAATTTAGCTCGGTTTCTAACAGCATTTAAAGCAGATATTGCCTCTGTGGTATTGCCTAATTCATTGGCAGCCTCAGCCTTAATTAAATAGATTTCGCCTAAACGAAGATATCTTAAGTTTTTATCCGTGTCATTAGCGCCTCCATTTGCTGAGGAATAAGCCTTCTCATTATACATGGCGTTTTCAGTATTCCCGATTTCACGCCCGTCATACATTGTTTCATTCCTAAAGATTATCGTTGCATCTCTGCGAACATCGTCATTCTCAGCATTAAAAGCATCTAGAAGATCTTGAGAAGGCGTATTAAATCCCCAACCTATACTTGCAGCACCACCTCGTGGTCCTTGTGTTTGAGAGTATTGCTGTATACCATGGGCAATTGATTCACCACGAGCCTGAAATTCAAAAAGAGACTCAGAACCGTTTTCTCCCTCCAATCTGAAAATTTTGGCATAATCAGGTTCTAATGAGTAAGTCCCTGAACTAATTACAGTTTGTGCTAAATCATATGCTTGTTGCCATTCGTTTTGGTATAAGTGAACTTTAGCTTTAAGACCTTGAGCAGCACCTTTGGTTGCTCTGCCCAAATCTTTATCAGCGTAGCTTACCGGTAAATTATCTATAGCAAATTGAAGATCTGCCTCTATGTAATCATACACTTCAGCTTGTGGCACCCGCTGAATCAAATCTTGTTCTTGAATTGGAATATCCCCCCAACCTCTTACGAGAAAGAAATAATTCAAAGCTCTTAAAAAACGAGCCTCAGCAATGTATCTATTTTTAAGAGTCTCATCTGTTAATCCATATTCTTCCGTATAGGTAATGGCTTCTGTTGCCCTACCTATTGATTTATACCAATGTTCCCACATAGATGAAAATGATCCGGCCGTTGAAGTATAAGTTAAAGCATCCAGGATATCCTTATCGGTCCCAGTATCTGTAGGGGAAGATCCTTTATCTGCGTTGTCAGAAATAATCTCCGTAATTCCCAAGAATGCGAAACCATAGTTCCAATCTGTAAACATGCCATAAATTCCATTTACCAGAACTTCAGGAGAATAGTTTTCTTCACTGTGTTCAGCTTCCACTTTTTCTTGTGATGGCACATCTAGAAAATCTTCTGCACAGCTTGTTATCAACAAACCGGCAGCAACTAAAAGTGATATATTTAAATTTCTAAATTTCATGATTGTTACGCTTTAATTGATTAGAATTGAACATTTACACCAAATAGGAAATTTCTAGTAGTAGGATATGCTGAGAGTTCAATACCAGAAGTTAACTGTGGGTTTCCATCACTAGGAATTTCTGGTGAAAATCCTGAATACTTTGTAAACATAAATGGATTCTGTGCAGTAAAATATAATCTCATATTAGAGGTAGAATTATACAACCTCTTAAAAGTATATCCTAAAGTGATATTGTTAATTCTAAAATAATTACCGGATTCTAAATAGTAGTTTGAAGCGTATGAATCTCTATCTGCTCCAGGATCAGTATTTGATTTATTCTGTGCTGTCCAACGATTGTTAAAGGTATCTTCTGTGATGTTTTCACCACCATTAATTCTCGTTCCTTTTAATGCATTGTAAATTTTATTACCTGCAACTCCATATCCCGATAAAGAAAAATCAAAAGCTTTATAGTTGATACCAAGATTAATACCATAGATAGAAGAAGGCAAATAAGAACCAAAGAAAACTTTATCCCTATTATCAATTACCCCATCTTCATTTTGATCTTTATATCTTAGATGACCTGGACGCGGACTTCCGTACTTAGCATTTTGACTAATTTCTTCTGTACTTTGCCAAACCCCCTCAGTTTCCCACATCCACCAGCCGTACAACGGTTGTCCTTCCTTAAGCTGTTTCGTGATTTGTCCGTTAGACAAACTACCACCAGTCATTCCATCATAGGTGGGCTTAACATCAGTTAATTCATTATGATTATAGGCATAGTTCACTCCAATATTATAATCAAAATCATCAGAAATAGAATTTCGCCAATTTAAAATCACTTCAAAACCGTTGTTTCTTACCTTACCACCATGATCATAAAAATTTGTTGCATATGCTGAATTTAATATGGGTTGAACACTCATTATTACATTGGAATTCAATTTGTTATAATAATCAAATGAACCAGAAAGTTTTCTATCGAACATTTCAAAATCTAATCCGACACCCGTCTCATAAGTCTTTTCCCAAAAGACAGGTAATGCAGGGCTTCCAAACGCAGCACCTAAGTTAAGTACCTGCCCAGATCCAAATATGTAGTTATAATTAGAACTTCCATCTGCTGTCAAAAGTTGAGAAACATTCAAAGGAATATCCTGGTTTCCAAGGACACCCCAATTAGCCCTTAATTTTAAGAAATTCAATAAAGAATTTTCCTGCATAAAGTCCTCATTAGAGATTGTCCAGCCTAAGCCCACAGAAGGGAAATTATCAAAATATTTTCCTGAACTTTTAAATACACTTGAACCATCACGTCTAAACGTAGCAGTGGCATAGTATTTACTGTTATAATTATATTGGACACGTCCAAAGTATGAAGCCAAAGCGATAGGTGTATAAAAAGTTTGATTTAACACTTTATTATAACCAGAAGAAGCCATGTCTAAATTCCAATATTGTTCCTGCGGTAATACATCATATCCGGTACCACCAATCTTATTACTTATTCCGAATTTCTCTCTTGAAAAACCTGCAACTGCATTGATTTGATGTCCGTTGAAATTTTTATCAAACGAGAGGAAGGTTTCCCATAACCAACGAAAGTCATCTGTCTTCGTATAATTTAAACTGTTATTAGCATAAGAAACAGCATTTGGATTATTTTCTTTTAAAGTGACAAATTCAGCTTCAGTACGTAATGGGTTTGTATTTAACCATGAGTCTTTAATATCAGTAAAGGTTCTTGTGTTACTGAAAACTTTTGTTGCTCCAACTCTGGAGTTAATTTTTAAGAAGTCAAGGATTTGATATTCACCTTCTAATCCCCCTTGTATACGAGTTGAATTCTGTAATTCATTCGCTCTTTGTATAGTATATACAGGATTACCAATTGAATTTAAATTACCGGTAGTTTCTCCTGCTGCTGTTTGATAACCAGCAACCCCTGTAGTTGAATTATAAATGGAAGTTCCATAACGACCATTATCAAACATAACAGGGGCTAAGGGAGTTTGACGATACGCTTCATTAAATGAACCATAAGGTTTAGGTGTAGACTTATTGAATGTTAAATTTAAATTTTGAGAAAATTTCAATTTATTATCCAAAAACTTATAAGTATTATTATTACGAACGGTATTTCTTACATGCTTTGAACCATCAATAATACCATTTTCGGTGAAATTGTTCACACTCACAAAGTAATCTACAATCTCAGATCCGCCTGAAATATTAATGGAATTGTTATAGACAGTCCCGTTCTGTAAAATTTCGTCAAACCAATCTGTGTTATTAGCCTGATTAGCTACTAATTGAGTTCCGGATCCTATACCTTGAATGTTTTCATTGTAATATTGAATATATTGAGAAGCATCCGCCATTTTAATTTTGTTCAACATATTCTTCATTCCAACATATCCTTCATATCCAATTTTGACAGATCCCGCTCTACCTTTTTTTGTAGTCACCATAACAACGCCATTAGAAGCACGTATACCATAAATAGATGCGGAAGAAGCATCTTTCAAAACATCTATGGACTCAATGTCAGCCGGATTAATACTGTTCAAATTATCCATAGGAAAACCATCAACAATATATAATGGATTTCTTCCACCTAATGCGGTACCAAGTCCACGAATCACTACCTGAGGAGTTGATCCCGGAGCTTCAGAAGCTATAATATTCAATCCTGCTACCTTCCCCTGAATGGATTGCATAGCAGACATGGCCGGTTGTTTAACAATTTCAGCAGCCTTAACACTACCAATAGCGCCTGTTAAATCAACTTTCTTCTGCGTACCATAACCAACAACAACTACTTCTTCTAAAGCCATGTTTTCGTCTTCCAACAAAACATGAATTTCAGTTTTATTGCCAACGCTAATTGTTTGAGAGGTATAACCTACAAATGAAAATATAAAAGAGTCAGTAGGAGAAGCCTCTAAGCTAAAACGGCCTGCCTCATCCGTTTGTGTGCCTACTGATTGTCCACTAATCGAAACGGAAACTCCAGGCAAAGACATTTTGCTTTGACTGTCCTTAACCGTACCAGTGATGGTTTTGTTTTGTCCATAAAGCCATGTAAAGCTTAACAGGAGAAAAAAGGTCAGTGTAAATAACTTCCTCATATAACAAATGGTTTAATTGAGTGAAAATTTTTAATAGGTTATTGAATTGTAAAAAAGTGTTTATTCACTTAACAAATATGTGATGTATTCATTTAGATTGAAAATTTTAGATATCTACATTACTACTACACGGAATATTTACTTTCTCATAATCAATTTATAAATATTATAAATTAATTATTTTTAGTTATTTATAAGATTTAAATAACTTTCAAATAAAGGTCCTAAGTGTAAAAAATACACAATACCAAATATTATGTGATGATGTAGTAATGTAGTAGATAAATCAAAGGGAGATGAGAAAAAATACGACAAAATCTACTTGTATATAAGATAAATTTTAAAATATTAAGCTTTATTTCCAGCATTATTTGAGCCTGGTGAGTATTGACTCATTAAGAATAAACATAAATGTAAGGGAGAGAAATAATTTATAATTCCAAAAGAAATTCCGTCAAGTTTTTATTCGTTGGCAAATTTAACTTCTTTCTCAATCTATACCTTCTGATTTCAACTCCTCTTGTACTAATATTCAATAAGGAGGCAATTTCTTTACTTGACATATTAAGTCTTAAGTATGCACAAAGCTTTAAATCATTAGGCACTAAAGCAGGGTAGTCAGATTTCAGTTTCTTAAAGAAATTTTCATGAGCTTCATTAAAGCTTTTCTCGAATAAATCCCAATCTCGATCATCATTATGTGCTTCGTCAATCAGTTTATTTACTTTCCTTAATTGGTCAGAACTCAATTTATTTCCGTTCGTATCATTTAGATTCGTCAATTCATGATGTAGGTTGTTGAGCATTTCGTTTTTATAAACAATGTTCATCGCAGCATTGGCAAGTTCTCGATTCTTATTTTCTAATTCCTGCTCTAATTGAATGTTTTTTAGAGAAATTAACTTTTTTTCATTTGCCTCTGCTTCTTTGGTTAAGCGCTCTTCTTGTTCTGCTAATAATCTTTCTTTTAGTTTCCGTTGGTGCTGCATTAATCTATGGTTATACCATTTATTACCAACATAGATAATCAAACCAATAGCGATTACATATATCATTAATGCTGGCCAACTTAGATACCATGGAGCCTTAATTCTAAAGGTCACTGAACTTATTTCAGATACTACACCGTTAGGTGAAATAGATCGAACCTGAAAAGTATATTTGCCAAAAGATAGATTAGTAAACTCTTTAAACGCTATTTCATCCCAATTGGACCAACCTTCAGTATATCCTTCTAAATAATATTGATACTTTAACGGAGCTGACGAATACCAGGGTGTTGCATAGGATATACGAATGTTATTTTCCTTATTTGGTATGTCAAGATCTTCATAAATAGGATAGAGCTCATTTGTCGTATTTAAGATGCTTGTAATGATGGGTTTAGGAAGTTTATTTTGTACAGGATATTGGTTAAAATATAATGCAAAACCATTATCAAGACCAATAAAAGAGAGTTGATCATCTACGTTTAAGATTTGTTCATAATCATTCATCATTCTTCCCTTAAGAGAATTCCACGAGGATGAATCAATCTTTAATTTACCATCATTTAAAAACATGATTTTAGCAATATGTGATTTCTTTATAAACCAATAACTATTGCCATTAATTGGAACTACCTTATTTGCATTCACAAAAGTTCCTAATTGTGTATTAAGCTCTGCATAGGGTTTAAATGCTTTCAAAATGTTATCAAATAAATAGAAGCCTGAATCACTTGCAAAAACTACATTATTAGCCACATTATAGATTCCATGTAATTTTGAATCTTTTGGAAGTCCATTGTTCTCTATTTTGAATTCTTTAACTTCCTGATAGTTTGAACTTAATTTAAAGCTATATACATTTTGACTATTACTAAGCCAGAACTCATTTTGACCATATTGCATGAGGCTACGGATAGGGTCTTTTTTATAGGAAAATTGCTTAATAAAAGATACCCCGGGACTACTTTGCATTAAACCGACACCGGTATAGTTAGCCTGAAGCCAAAAATTTGTATGAGCTATTTGATGAAAGTCCCAAGCTCCGGTGACATCCGAAATGAGCTTTAAACTATTATTTTCAACTAAATATGTTCCATTATTATGCCCGCAAATCAATTGTCCATTTATATTCTCTAATTTCCATACCTGACCCTGAGAATTAGGAACAATTCTAAAATTCAATGATTTATAATTATTAATACCTTGCCAATCACTGACAAATAACCCTTGATTAGTGCCCAGATAAACTTTATTTTGATAAATAATAGAACTATAAACAGTCCCTATATTTCCAGTAAAATCTGCATAATAATAAAGAGGGCTGTTAATATCAATCCGATCTATACCATTATCCAAGCCGACCCACAAGTTTGATTGCTTATCAACAGCCATACTTAATACGGTATTATTTTGCAATCCATTATTCTTATTAATGTGTTGAACTATTTCTCCACCTTGATTTAGTATAATAACACCATTTTGAATAGTCCCAAAAGCGTATTGATTTCCAAATAATTTAACGGCATTATTGATCTGGTATTTCTTAAGGAAGTCTTGTGCTTCGCTTTTCCATGGTTCAATATTTCCCTTCTCATTCATTAAGAAAATACCATTATTGGCAGTACCTATCAGAACTTCAGTAGAACTATAAGGAAGCATAGTTAACACATTCATTCCTAATAGTTTTTTTGCATCCGGAATTTGGATTAATCTTCCATTTTCTAATTCATATAGACCTGAAGGGATTTGTTCGAAATATAGTTTGTCATTGACGTTAAACCCAAAGAGAAAGGGTTCGCCACTAGCAGTAATAGTCTTGATCTGATTATTATGATATAAATAACTCTTAGAGAAGGTATGAAAATAGATCTTTTCACCATCTATAATGATTCGCCAAATCTCTTCATTTTTTAATGCTTGCTGATCTTCTACCAAACCTGTCAGGCTGGTATAAGTCATTTTTCCTAAGTCAGAACGAGTCCAATAACCAAACTCACCAGCTCCGCCCACGAGAATTTTGCCGGAAGAATCAATATTCACACTTCTCAAGCTGGCCTGATTCTTCATTTTATGAAGCTTCCATTCCTGTCCATCAAAGGCAAGAAGTCCATCTGTATTCGCGGCATATATTAAGCCCTCAGCACTAACTGCCAGACCCCAGTTTTGATTCCCGGCATGGTAAGTAGATTTACTATATTGCTGAACAAAAGGAGAACCCACACGTGGAATATTCTGTCCATATGTTAATGCAATATGGCAAATAGCCAAGCTATAGATTAAAATATTTTTAATGCACTTCGTTACCATCCAATGTCAAATATAATAAAAGCCGCGTAGGAACATTAATTTCCATTGGCTTCTTAGCAGAAATTCATTTAATTTGTACTATGCTTAAGTTTGCAAATGCAAAAATCAACATTGGTTTACATATTGTTCGTAAAAGATCAGATGGCTATCATGATTTAGAAACCATATTTTATCCTGTCAAAATTTATGATGCTGTAGAAATATTACCTTCAAATAAACCTGAACTTAAAATATGGAATTCTGATTTAGTTGCTGACGATCAAAACTTATGTCTTAAAGCCTTTCACTTACTATCGCAGGAGTACAATATTTCCCCCGTTCAAATACATTTATTGAAAAATATCCCTATTGGAGCAGGCTTAGGGGGTGGTTCGTCAGATGCAAGCGCAATTCTAGAGCTCCTAAATGATTATTTCAAGTTAAATATAAGCAGAGATTCATTAAAAGAATATGCTTCTCAGCTCGGAGCAGATTGTCCATTTTTTATTGATAATAAAACAATGTATGCCGAAGGCACCGGTACTCAATTAACAGAGATTAATCTGGATCTAAGTAAATATAAAATTGTGGTTATAAAACCTGATATACATATTTCTACCGCCGAAGCCTATAGTAAGGTAAGCCCTATGGAAACTGAGATAAACCTTAAGGAAGCAATTAAATTACCAATTCAGGAATGGAAGTACCTCATTAAAAATGATTTCGAATTATCCCTTTTTGATAAATATCCATTAATAGGAGATATTAAAGCAAAACTTTATGAGAAGGGAGCTAAATATGCTTCTATGAGTGGTTCAGGTTCTTCCGTATTTGGAATATTTGATAATATAACAGGATTAGAGGATTTGAATAAATATGGGAAAGTATATTTACCTACCGAACTATAAAAAACAGAATCATGCTTAAAATAAGTCTACTTTCGCTTCTCTTATTGCTCACTTTCAACATCAATCTTTCTGCACAGGAGACTATTCCTTTTAAGTTAACAAAGCATCATAATATTATTGTTAAAGCCTTAATAAATGATAAAGATAGTATAAACCTGATGTTCCAGATAGCTATGGAAGAAGCATCATTAGCGCCGGATCGTATCACAAAAGTTGAAAGCGTTAAATTCGATACAACAGAATATTCCGAAGGGTTAAGCAGAGCTAACTCAATAAAGGTTGCAAATACTATAGTAGATAGCCTATGGATATGGGATAATGAATATACAGGCTATGAAGCAGAGGGTAAAATTGGCACCTTACTCTTTAATGGAAAGATTTTTAAAATTGACTATGATCAATCACAATTTGTGATTTATAATGATTTACCTAATGTAAAGGATTACTTTCGGATACCCCTTAAAAGAAGCCAAGGAGGTCAATTATTCGTTCAAGCAAATAGCTTTATTTCCGGAAATCCGCTGCTGAGTGAATTTCTATTACAATCTGGATTTTCAGGAGCTATTCTTTATCCCAATGATTTTTCGGACCAGTATCAACTCGCTGATAAACTTCCGGTTCTTGAAAAAAAGAATATGAAAAATTCAGCTGGAAAAACTTTAACAACCATACAATGTCAATTACCTGAGTTTAGGATCTCACAATTTTCTTTAAAGAACATACCCGTTGGATTATTTACTGGAGAAATAAAGAACCAAAAGGTAGGATATATGGGAGCCGATATTTTACATCGCTTCAACTGGATAATTGATATCAAAGCCGGATTTGCCTACATCCAAAAGAGTAAATACTTTAATGAAGTGTATTACTTCAATAATAGGTCATAAATAAACAAATGGTAGAATAGTTTTTGCGCCATTCTACCATATTAATTTTCTAAAAAACAACTTACTATTCTTTTTCTAAAGGACTATTTACTAACTCAATAGCCTCTTTTATGATAAGTGATTGTTTATCTTTTGGAACTTCGATTTGATCTAATACTTGAGGTTGATGGAGCAAATCTTTAACTAAAATACATTGATTCTTTAGCAACATCGCTTTGTCCTGATCGGTAATATTAGTTAAACAAGTAACAGGGTATTCAGCATTACTATCAACCCTTAACTTGATCGAGTTATCTTTAGGATAATCCCAGGCAAGTAAATTCATCTTATAATACTCTCCAAAAGCGATTGAATCTTTAGTTAGATAAGCATTGGTAACTAGCCAACCATCAGTAAATTCCTGTTGCTTATTAAAGAAAGTATAAGAAATTCCGGTAATATCATCCTTTCTGGACTTGAAATACATTGGAGTGGTGACTGAAATCTTAGCTTCAGCATCATTTCTGAATTTACATTCTATTGCCAACATTTCATTTCCTTTTAACGCTACGACATCAATTTCATGACTTACAGCATGACCTTGAACGGTCTGGCCTGTAATTGCTTTATAACCGTCTTCCTGAAATAACCTTGCAATCCACTTTTCGAAATAAAATCCCTCAGGACCTAATTCACGGATTGCCTTTTTTAAACTATACCTGGCAGCGTATGAGTTTTTTTGGCCCCGAAGCGTGTTAAAAGCCATTTCATACAATTCTTTAGTTGATATGCCATCATATAGTGAGGATTGAATGGTTTTGTAGACAAGATTAACTTCTTCTTCATTAGCACCTGAACGGGTTAGAGAATGACGCAGTGCTGATTCATCAAAGGGTACCAGCTCACCCGTATATTTTTTTACACGCATATATTTGTTATATTTCTATGTAAATCAAAAAATGATTTAAAAACTAAATCTTCAATTTACAAATTTCATCAGGTTATTTACAAAATTTGTACCTAAGTAGAAACATTTTAATCTTTCATTCGTTATATTGTAAGGAATAAAATTTCGAAAGTTATGAGCGGTATTTTAAATTATGCATTAAACAAGGTTAAATCAAAACTTGATGAATCCTGCGATTATGGTAATGTAGGAACATCTGAGAGGATACTATCTGTTATAGCAGGTGGCTTCATATTGGGCATGGGGGCTAAAAAACTTCTATCTAGTCCATTTACAGCTTTGTCAGGAATAACTTTAGGTGGAGCTTTAATTGTTAGAGGTGTTACCGGCAGTTGTCCTATTAAGGAAGCTGTAGAAGGTAAGCAGCCCGAAGCTACCGTTGTTGAACACAGGTATTTTGTGAAATAGTTTTCACAAGAATATTTGAGATCGGTTTCATAAATTTATGAAACCGATTTTTTTTAATTAAAATTTTATGAAAAAACTAGTAGTATTTACCGGCGCAGGTATTTCAGTAGAAAGCGGTTTGCCAACTTTTAGAGGTACAGATGGGCTCTGGGAAGGACATCGCATAGAAGATGTAGCTACTCCTGAGGCCTGGCAAAGGAACCCCGAACTTGTTCAGCGATTCTATAACAAAAGAAGGTCTGATTGTATTGCTGCTTTGCCAAATAAAGCTCATTACAAATTAGCTGAACTTCAAAACCACTATGATGTTCAGATTATAACACAGAATATTGATGATTTGCATGAACGCGCGGGAAGCAATAAGGTATTGCATTTACATGGTCAAATCCGAAAATCACAATCTTCTATAAATCCTAATCTAATCTACAATATAACAGGTGATAAAATAGAGATGGGAACATTTTGTGAATTAGGCTCACAGCTTAGACCACATGTAGTCTGGTTTGGAGAAGCAGTACCAAATATGGAAGAAGCAAGTAAGATGGCTCAACAAGCAGATCTATTCGTTGTCATCGGAACTTCACTACAAGTTTACCCCGCAGCTAATTTAATCTATGAAACAAAACCCGATTGCAAACTCTTTCTTATTGATCCAAATGCTGACCAATATACTGTTCCACCAGTAGTTGTTAAGATTGCTGAAAAAGCGAGTAGAGGAGTCAATTATTTGGCTAAATTGATAACAGAATAAAATTTTGTTACCGAATATAAAACTATTAATAATCAATAACTTATGAGTTTTATATTAATAGTTAGTTTTGATTTATCTAGATCAATGGTTATAAAAAAAGCTGTAACGCCAAATTATATTTGGATTACAGCTTTTTAATTTCATATCTACCTATTTATCAATATATAGATATTATTATATAATGTAATTATTGATATTTGTTATAAGTAGTTATGATAGCCTTTCTCATTTGAACAAAAAGTTCTAAAACCTGTTTCATAAAGTCTTCATCGAGCAATTCAAAAATCCCATTAACTCCGCCAACTACATCTGCCTCGGCTAATTTATAAGACTGCTCTAAAGTTCCTTGTTCAAATTTGACGATAAACTTTTGATTCATCCCGAAGATTGTGATCTTACAATCCGGGTGTGGTAATTCAGCAAGTACGCGCATAAATAATAATTTGTTCCTACAAAAAAAGAAGTTCTAACCGAATGATGATTAGAACTTCAAAAATATAAATAATAACCTGTTTTATACTACACCTTGAGCTTTCATAGCTTCTGCAACTTTTATAAAGCCACCGATATTGGCTCCTTTTAGATAATTAACATATCCATTAGGCTCTTTACCAAATCGCACACATGTTTTATGAATATTCTCCATAATCAATTTTAATCTGTGGTCAACCTTTTCGTGAGCCCATTGCTGACCTATAGCATTTTGCGACATCTCTAATCCTGAAACAGCAACACCACCTGCATTAGCAGCTTTCCCTGGCCCAAAATGAATTTTCGCTTGATGATAAACTTTGATTGCTTCATTTGTCGAAGGCATATTTGCACCCTCTGCAACTATAGTACAACCATTTTTAACTAGCTTTTTCGCATCTGATTCTTGGATTTCATTTTGAGTTGCACATGGTAAAGCGATATCACACTTAAATTGCCAAGGACTTTCTTTCGCATGATAACTGGCGGAAGAATATTTTTTAGCATATTTCGCTAAATCCCGTCCCAAGCTTGCTACATAAACAAGCTTTTCTAGTGTAAATCCTTCTTTATCATACAATGTCCCTTGACTGTTTGACAGCGTAATTACTTTAGCCCCTAATTGAATAGCTTTTTCTGCTGCATAATATGCCACATTTCCTGCTCCGGAAATCGCTACCGTTTTGCCTTCTATCGTCTCATTATTATAATCTAAAATACACTGAACAAAATAGAGTAGGCCATATCCAGTCGCTTCAGGGCGGATAAATGATCCTCCCCATTGCGTTCCTTTACCAGTTAATACACCGGAAAAATTATTCTGCAGTCTTTTATATTGACCAAATAAGTAACCTATTTCACGAGTACCAACACCAATATCTCCCGCAGGAACATCTGTCTCAGAACCTATATGCCTTTGCAATTCAGTCATAAAGCTTTGACAGAATCGCATAATTTCATTATCTGATTTACCTTTTGGATCAAAGTCCGAACCGCCTTTACCACCACCAATTGGTAAACCTGTAAGACTGTTCTTAAAAACCTGTTCAAAAGCTAAGAATTTCAATATACTAAGGTTTACATCCGGAGCAAACCTTAAACCTCCTTTATAAGGTCCGATAGCAGAATTCATCTGAACTCTATAACCTCTATTGACTTGAATCTGATTATTATCATCTAACCATGCAACACGAAATGACAGTACACGTTCCGGTTCTACCATTCGTTCAAGGATTTTCAAATCTGCAAAATCACTTCTATGTTCAATAATATAGGGGATTAAATCTTCAACGACTTCAGCAACAGCCTGTAGAAATTCAGGTTCATTAGGATTGCGTTGATCAGTCTGTTTAACGAAATTCTTAAAATTAAGGGACATTTATTAATAAATATTTAGTTGATTAACGGAAATAGTGACAAAAATACGAAAAATATGATGAAGTTTTAGGGTTTTAATTAGAACAATATAATTCCTAATTTTATTTTTATGATCAACTTATCGAAATTCGATAAACTTTTAAAACTAAAAGGTTACGATAGAATAAATCTGCTGAATATTGAAAGCCCATTGTTGGAACTTAAAAATCTTAGTAAAGAACTTAATACAACAATATTTATAAAAAGGGATGACCTAACTGAATTAGGAACCGGGGGAAACAAACTTCGGAAATTAGAATATTTACTTTCAGAAGCAAGATCTCAAAATGCTACTCGGATAATAACCATTGGCGCCAGACAATCCAATCATGCCCGCTTAACGGCTATTACTGCACGCATGGCAGGTTTTGACGTTGATATTGTGTTGAAAAATTCTGTTCCTTTAGATACCGAAGATTATCAATTGAACGGAAATTTAGTTCTGGACAACATTGTTGATGCAAATATTCACGAAATTCCTAACGACGGATCAGCAACTGATTTTATTAATGATTTAATAAAACATTATGAGGCCCAAGGGGAGAAGGTTTATTTTATTCCTGTGGGTGGTTCCAATATTACAGGTGGTTTAGGTTATGCAAGATCAGTGTATGAAATAGAAAATCAATCATTACAACTGAATGTAAACTTTCAACATATAGCTTTAGCTAGCGGATCGGGAGGTACCCATGCCGGATTAATTGCCGGGTATACCGCTTTTGGGAAAACCGTTAAAGTTCAGGCTTATAATGTACAACCTGAGCGGGAGCCTCTTATCAATGAAACCAAAACTATAACTGAGGGCGTATTAGATTTGCTTGACTTACCTGAATCTAAAAGTAATATTAAATACCTTTTAAGCAATGATTATGTGGGTGATGCTTATGGAATCCCCAATAAACAGACTATCAATACAATTAAGCATTTAGCCAAAACGGAAGGTATTTTTCTTGATCCGGTTTATACAGGAAAAGCATTTACCGGATTAATAGAAGATATAAAATTAGGAAAGTACCCTACAGGAGAGCCTGTTTTATTCATTCATACCGGTGGAACGGCGGGTTTATTTGCCTATAGCAGTTGGTTTTAAATGCTTATATTTAGACCAATCAACCAAAATTTATCTAAGAAACAACGATGCAACGTAAAGATTTTATCAAATCCTTGGGAATGCTTGGAGCTACTGCTTTAACGACCAAAGGTTTTACTACCCCTTTAAATTCAGCTCAGTCTCCTATAAAATTGAAAAAAGGACTAGGTTATTGGATGATTCAGGAAGAGATCTCTGTCCTCGAAAAATTTAAACTAGTCAAAGATCTTGGTTTCGATGGAATTGAATTCAATAGTCCATTGGATATACCTATAAAAGAATTGTTGGAAGCTAGAGATAAGACCGGCGTTGAAATCCCATCTACTGTCAACAAAGATCATTGGGGAAAACCGCTGTCGGACCCTGACCCAGCCGTTAGGAAGTTTACTATTGATTCCGTTGCGAAATCTCTTGAAGAAACTAAGGAACTTGGCGGAAGCACCGTTTTAGTTGTACCGGGTGTTGTAAACGAAAATGTATCGTATAAAACAGCTTATGACAATGCCTTAGATTCCATTAAGAAATTGATTCCTTACGCCGAGAAAACCGGAATACAAATCGGGATTGAGAATGTGTGGAACAATTTATTTTTAAGTCCGATAGAAGCAAAAGATTTTTTGGACAAAATCAATCATCCCTTAGTAGGCTGGTATTTTGATTTAGGAAATATTTTAAGATACGGCTGGCCCGAACACTGGTTAGAAGTATTAGGAGATAAAGTTTTAAAACTTCATGTTAAGGAGTTCAGCCGAAAAATCATGAATGAACAAGGACTAGGAAAGGGTTTTAATGTAGAGTTGGCCCAAGGCGATGTTAATTGGGCAAAAGTAATGCAGACAATAAAGAATATTAATTACAAAGGAGAATACCTTACGTTGGAAGTTAATGGGGGAGATCGAACAGTGTTAAAGAAACTTTCTGAGCAATTAGATGGAATTTTAAAATCATAGAGGAGGGTTTTAAAAACCCTCTTAATTTTCATTAATCAATGATGATAATCACTGCTTCATTTGCCCATGAAGCGTGTTGATAAAAACTTTGTAGCTTCACAAAATATTCTTCCAAATATTCAAAGGAGTTATTTTCTTCTTCCCAGATATCCGGATAAATACCTTCGGCAATCATTTTGGAGGCATCAAATCTATTTTTCAATTCATTTACCGTAATATTTTTGATCTGATTGTTTAAATCCTTAACCTCCGCGGGGAGCAGATATTTTGCGGGTCCATATCCTAAGTCTTGCTTATCATCTATGGCTGCAGATCCAAGAATGACTTGCTCGAGCGGTCTGTATTCAGTATTCGATTTGGATTCACTTTTTAATAAAAAGATTATACCATCCCAAGATTTATCAATATCCAAAAGAGGAATTTCTGTCAATTCATTTGAATAAAAATCATTTTCAAGTAACTGACTATCCTTCAGGTAACTTTCTAATTTTTCTAATGGTACACGTCTTAAAGTACAATACATTCCCATATTCAAAATATTATAAATAAATATAAGAAAAAGACCGGAAATAACAGTTAATGCTATGAAACATAAACATGCAGAATATAGCAATTCTTGTTCGTTGCTTTCCCGTTTATCACTCGTATCTCACCCGTATCTCGCCCAATTAAACCCTAATTCTAATGGTATCAGATACGCGTAAATATTAAGCCGGATTTATCTAAGTTCAATGTGAATCCCGACTCAAAACCGCAAAAAAAAAGATCCCGAAGGATCTTTCATTATTATATTTTACGGATGTATTGGGGATTATTTACAGAGTAATTAAACCTCTAAACCCTCTAACTCCATAATATGATTCCGCACCGTTATGATAGGTAAACGTTCTTCCGAAGCGAAAATCCCCAAAGATAGCACCACCTAATTCCCGAATTTCCCTGGGTGTCTCCAACCAGCTTGAGGTTTTATTATCAAATTTTCCAAATTTTTGTAGTTCAGCATATTCCTCTTCATTTAATATTTTTATCCCCATTTCTTTGGCCATGTTTATGGCGCTATCCTTTGGTTTATGTTCTTTTCTGGATTCCAACGCATCCTGATCATAGCATATACTACGCCTACCTTTGGGAGTTTCAGCCGAGCAGTCTACAAAAACGATTTGATTTTTGTACCCAGGAAGTGTGACAACATCCGGTTCTCCGCCCGTTTCCTCCATTTCATTTACAGACCATAATTTATCCGCTGAGGCTTCTAATTTCTTTCTCACCTCGTCCCATTCAATTTTTGGATGACGATTTAAATTTTTCTCGAACCTCTTTTGCAAAATTGAGAAAAGCTCATCCATTCGTTCTTGTGGTAGTTTGGATTTATTCATAGTATAAAGGTTAATAATTTTACTGATTTACAAAATAATCGTAAGCTGCCTTCGAGACTTCAGCGATTGTTTTAGCATTATCGGGTTCTGTTTCTTTTGAATCGGTAACCAAAATGGTTATATAAAAAACCTCCCCGTTAGGAAGGCTTACTACACCTGCATCATTAACAGCTGCAATTTCCTTTGTGGTTTTGTGAACTCCAGAATAACCCGTTTTATGAGCGACAACAGTTCCTTCTGGCAATAATCCTTTAATCCTGTTCAAGCCCGTACTTGTCGCTCTCATTGTATCCCATAAGAATTTATGAGAACTCTCTGAAAGCAAGGTTTTCGTATTCGTATAATAATCATAAAGAATCTTGTTATTAGAACCTACCGTTGTCCAGTTTTGATATTGTAAATCCCAATTAGCTTGCTGGATAGCTTCTATTAACTTAATTGAAAGATTAGTATATCCTTTGTCTTCAAAGTATTTCTGAACGTTCTCCGGACCACCTAATAGTTCAAACAACACATCACAGCCTACATTATCACTTTCAGCAACTGTATGAAAGATAACCTGACTTAATGGAAGCGTAGTTCCATTCGGGAATTTATCTTTGATGGGACTATACATATCTGTACTAACCATCTCCTTACTAATTTTAACAGGTTGATCTAAAGATAATTTTCCCTTATCTACTTGGTCCAAAACTGCAATAGTCAAATGAAATTTATATAAACTCTGGAAAGGATAATGATGTTCAGCGTTGACCATAATACTATCCGTAAAATCGTGATTGTGGATGGCTATTCCAACCCTTGATTTATATTTACTGAGAATACTTTCGATTTGTGATTTAAGCTTTGCTTGATCTTGTGCGAATGAGAAAATAGAGGTGAATAACAAGCCAATAATAAGTGATAATTTAATAGTAAGTCTGTTCATATAGTCTAAAATATAAATATATTTTGAAACGATTCTGTATATTTTTTATTGTTAGACAGAAAATTTTGCATTTCAATCAATCGTTTGCATCTCTTCTTAAAGCTAAATTTAGGTGAAACAAGTTGGGCTACCATTTTACTAAATAAAAATTTGATGTATTTTCGGGTCTATACCAAACAAATTATGAAATGAAAAAAACCTTATTTGCCCTTACTACATCTTTTTTTATAAGTAGTTGCTTATTTGCTCAATCTGCAAACGATTTGCATAAAGTTTATTCGGATTTAAATGTTTTTGAAGACGGAATGGCGTTAAAGCTGAAGCCAGGAATTACAAAGAAAGAAATAAACAAAATCCAAGAAGAAAGCATACGTTCTCTGGCACTAGAAATGATGGCAGGAAAGGAACCCGGGAAATATAAATATGCCGATTATCATGCATTGCTATCTCCAACAACTTTAGGACAATCACTAAGCATCGGGGATGGTTATAGTAAATATGAAAATGTAACGGGTGTCTATTTACCGATCGGCAAACATATCCTAATAGCGGATGGAATAGAAGCTGGTAAAGATATAAAATTGGTTGTTCCTAATTGGTTAAGAAAAGCTCCTAATCCAGATGAACCAACGAAAGATCCGAAGGGTTGGGGAATAGAGAAAAAGGAATTTCCTTTAAAAAACGGTGTAAATATTATCGATTTAAAGGATTTTGGCAGTCTTGCTTACATCTCTTATTTTTCTGAAGATCCCAAAATAGAAAAACCAATTTCAGTTCATTTTCTCTCTGGTCAGGAAAATGGATATTTCGATATCGAAAAAGATAATGATAGTATCTGGAACTCATTGATAGATAAAGCCGTATTTCCAATTCTTGATGCTAAAGGGAAACATATTCAAATTGCATATCCGACAGAATCATTAAAAAAATATGCGTATGGTAGGGGTAAAGAATTAATAAGCAACTATGATTCATTAGTATATAGACAGCACCGATTAATGGGATTGATTAAGTATAATAAAGTTCCTGAAAATAAAATATTGGCTCGGGTAAACTATAATTATTACATGTTTAGAGATCGCGATGGAGTTGCATATATGGGTGATAAACAAGGATACGCTATGAATTTAGTGGCTGATCCAAGTTCTGTAATCAATGGTGACCCTTGTTGGGGATTTAGCCATGAAGTAGGACACGTTCATCAAACAACTCCAATGCTTAGTTGGGGAGGGTTAGGTGAAGTAAGTAATAATATTTATTCTCTATATGTTATGAGATCTTTTGGAAATCCATCTAGAATATTAGAACAAGGCAATTATGAAAAGTCAAGAGAGAATATTATTAACAAGAAAATTTCGTATTTAAGTGATGAAGATGTTTTTAATAGATTAGTGCCATTCTGGCAATTGCAATTATATTTTGAAGGTATAGGAGAGAACCCTGATTTTTATCCGGACTTATTTGAAGTATTAAGAAATCAGAATTCTAACAATAATCCTACCAGGCAAAAGATCCGGGAAAGATGGGGGAGGCAGCCGGTCGTAATTGAAAGAAACCCCGCTGTGCATCAATTAAACTTTATTAAAACTGCCTGCAAAGTATCCCAGACAGATTTAACAACATTTTTTGATCAATATGGTTTCTTCTATGTGGGTAAGCTGGATTATGATGATTATGGAGATTTCAAATATGATATGACTCAGGAGATGGTAGATACCTGTTTAGATGAGATAAAAGCAATGAATCTTCCAAAACCTAAAACGGACATCAGTTTGCTAAAAGATAAAATATAAAAATATCAGGGATTATTTTAACCGTTAATCTGAAATGATCCCTGATATTTTTTATCCTTTTGGCATTACTTTATAGGTTGGATCTTTTTCTATATCAACTTGAATAAATCCTTTAGCATTTTCTAATAAACGTACGCAGTCGGGGCTTAAATGTCTTAAGGTTACCTTTTTATTTTTTTCCTGATATTTACTGATTAGTTTCTTTAATGCTTCAATTGCCGACATATCTACCACTCGGGATTCCTTGAAATCTACAATAACATGTTGAGGATCTTCATCCATATCAAATTTTTCTAAAAAAGTGCTGGTAGATCCAAAGAATAAGGGACCATATATCTCATAAATTTTGTTCCCTTTTTCATCAATAGATTTCCTGGCTCTGATCCTTTTAGCATTATCCCAAGCAAAGACCAAGGCGGAAATAATAACACCAACAAATACTGCCAGTGCCAGATTGTGAAGGATTACCGTAATTGCTGCAACTAAAAAGCCTACAAGAATATCTGATTTTGGCATTTTATTGATCAGACGAAGTGATACCCATTGAAAAGTAGAAATTGCCACCATCATCATAACACCTACTAAAGCTGCCATCGGGATTTGCTCAATGACTTTACCGCCAACCAAAATAACGAATAGAATTCCAAGGGCACCAACGATAGCTGAGATCTTCGTTCTAGCGCCAGCATTAATATTGACTAAGGTTTGAGCCACCATAGCGCATCCTCCCATACCGGCGAAGAAACCATTTACAATGTTGGCTGTACCTTGTGCCATGGCTTCACGATTAGAACTTCCCTTAGTATTGGTTATTTCATCAACCATATTTAGCGTCAAGAGAGACTCTATTAATCCAACAGCCGCCATTACACAGGCATAAGGAAAGATGATCTTAAAGCTATCCAAAGTAAAAGGGATTTGAGGAATATGAAAAGACGGGAATGAACCACTTACGGAGGCTATATCAATTACTTTCTTTGTCTCAATATTAAAAAAATAGACCAAGGCAAAAGTGATAATAATAGCAACTAATGAAGCAGGTACAGCTTTAGTTAGCTTCGGCCAAATGAAGACAATTAAAATGGTTAACAGGGTTAAACATAGCATAACAAACAATGGAGTTCCCGACATCCAGGTTTCAACACCGTTTTGGAAAATTTTAAATTGTTTTACCTGTGCCAAAAAGATAATAATGGCTAAACCATTTAAAAATCCATACATCACAGGCTGAGGAATAAGCCTCACAAATTTACCCATCTTAAAAGCACCTACCAAGATCTGTAAAAGTCCAGCTAAAGCCACGGCTGCAAAAAGATATTCAACCCCATGTGTAGCTGCTAAAGCGATCAAGACAACGACAGTAGCACCAGCTCCTCCTGATACCATCCCTGGACGACCTCCTAGAAAAGCGGTAACAATCCCCATTAAAAAAGCTGCATAAAGACCTGTAAGAGGAGAGAGGCCCGCAAGAATGGCAAAAGATAACGATTCAGGGATCATCGTCATAGAGACCGTTAATCCTGCTAAAATTTCATTTTTAAAGTTTATCTTTTGCTTTGATATCAAATTAATGGCTTGAAGCTTCATCGGTGATTTTATAGGGAAGCAAAATTGAGGTTTTATTGGTTAAGAATGAAATAATTGTTTTATGATACTAACTTTAAATAATATTACGTTTAACAATTGAAATTAAGAAAAATAATATGCCCTGGAATCCTGAAATTTATAATCAATACAAAGACATCCGATACAAGCCGTTTTATGATTTATTAGCATTCATAGAAGAAAAAGATAATTTTAAGGGAATTGATCTTGGATGTGGGACAGGTGAACAGGCTGCTATTATAACCCATCGGTTTAAAGGAGCTCATATTTTAGGGGTTGATTCATCTGCGGAGATGCTTGAAAAAGCAAATGAGTTTGAAAATAGCAGATTACATTTTAAACTAGAACATATTGAAGACGTTATTAATTCAGATAATACCTGGGATTTGGTATTTAGTAATGCGGCATTGCAATGGGTTGATGACCATGAAAAATTATTCCCAAAAATAATTGGTTTATTAAATCCCGGCGGCCAACTTGCTATTCAAATGCCTGTTCAGAATGAGAATTTACTGAATCAGATTCTTCTAACGCTAGTTCAGGAAGAACCTTATGCAAATCATCTGGGTTATTATGTACGTAAATCTCCGGTACTTTCTATTGATGATTATGCACAGATATTATTTCAATGTGGCATGGAAGATTTGGAGATTTCTCAGAAGGTATATCCAATTATTGCAGAAAACACTGAAGAACTATACGAATTCATTTCCGGATCGGCACTAATTCCTTATGTGGAAAGATTAGACCCTGAATTAAAAAAGAGCTTTATAAAAGAATTTAAGAAAAGGATTCAAGAAAGATTTACCAAATTCCCAGCAATATATGCTTTTAAAAGATTACTGATATATGGTAAATTAGCTCGTTAGAGAACTTTCTCAAATTTGGCATACAATTTCCAGAATGAAGGTTGATCTGTTTCACTGAAACGGGCACTTTTCCAATCATTAAGTACTAGGTCTATATTTTTTCCTTCAACTTTATATTTACCAAAGAAGAAGTCATTATCATTCAGAAAAAAACCATAATGTTCGTTTAACGTATGTAGTATATCTACCTGAACCTGTTCAAAGAAGAGAATAGTATTCTCTTCAAAAGGGAATTCAGTTGGTTGTGGTATAGCTGAGGTATTTTCTATTGCAATTATTTGGACATTGTGCTGAAGGGGCAAATAAATCTTCGGTAAATTTTCTAAAAGAAACAGCGATTTATTGCTCTGTTGAAAGACATTTCTATTAAAAAAAGGAATGGCTTGCACATTTTTAATTTCTATTCCGCTTTTTTCATCCAGAAAATGGTCTTCGAAATTTAATATTTCATTTACGGTTAATTTCTTATCAATAAATTGGGCAACAGGAATGCCAAAATATTTTGCAATTTGTAAAATCACTGACAATCTTGGTTCAGCACGTAATTCTTCATAGGATGAAATATTCCCTCTAGTAAGGCTAAACAAGTCAGCAAAAGCCTGTTGACTTAATCCTTTCACTTTTCTAATCTTTTTAAGATTGGTACCTATATGAGTCATGATAAAAAATAATTAAAATAAATTTTGCAAAATATTTTTGCAATTATTATCTTTATGCAAACATTATTAGCAAATATATAAAATTATTAGCCAATGCCATTTATAAAAGTCGAAAAATACTTAGCTGACCTGGGCTTCACCATCAGTTTCAAAAATAAAAAGGAGGGATTCTTTGTTGTAGAGAGTGATACGGAAGGAATTCGCAACCTAATTATTGGTGTAACACCACCGCTTTTGATTTTTGAGCAATATCTCTTCAGTATACAACAAGATAGCTTAGAGATATTTAAAGCTTTATTGTTAAAAAACAGAGATATCATTCATGGTGGGTTTGCTTTAACTGAGGATGGTAAACACGTGATATTTCGATACACACTCCAGGCCCACAATTTAGATCAAAATGAGTTTGATGCGGCTATCAATTCACTGTCTCTCTTGTTAAGCGAGTATTATGAACAAATTATTCAATTTTCAAAAAAATAACTGTTATGAACATATTTAAAAGAATTTTAAAAATAGGGCAGGCTGAGATTCATGCTTTAGTAGAGAAAATGGAAGATCCGATTAATCTTACCCAGCAAGGCATACAAGACATGAAAGATCAACTGGCTGAGGCTACCGAAGCTTATATAGCTGCCCGTGCCTTAGTAATACGCTCCGAAAATGCTATTCAATCGAAGCAAGAATCAGCTTTGGATTATGAAAATAAAGCAAAGTTATTATTGCAAAAAATGCAAAATAATGAAATCGCCGCAACAAAGGCAGAAGAGTTGGCCATTGAAGCTTTAAATTTTAAGAAGAAATTAATAGAAGAGGTTAAGCAACTTGAAATTGAAGCTTTAGTTTATCAAGAAAAAACGAAAGAAATTAGTTCAACTTTAGATATTTTAAAATTTAATATTTCTAAATGGGAAAAAGAATTAACAACTTTAAGAGCCAAACAAAAGATTAGTGCCGCCTCCGAATTTGCGAATCGTCAAATGGCCAATATTGATCATAATAGTACGATTGAAATGTTAGAAAAAATGAAAGCAAAAGTTGAGCATTCAGAAGCTATATCTGATGCCTATGGCGAACTTGCTAAACATAAAACAGATCAGGATATTGATCAAATTTTGGGAGCAAATGATTCTACAAAAGAAGAGTTAGAATTATTAAAAAAACAATTAGGCTTAAAATAAACATGAAAAAATTTGAATATAAAACGATAAAAATAGAACCCAAAGGTATTTGGGGGACAAAATTAGATACAGATGAAATAGATGTCATCTTAAATAAATATGGGTCACAGGGTTGGGAGCTTGTTTCTATGCAAGATTTACAAGTCGGCGGAAGCTCCTGGACTTTTCACTATACCTTTAAACGCGAATTTTAAATAACCTTACATGACTGAAATCTTAGATATACTTTTTAATCCGCTCCCAAATGCGATTATGACAGTTCTTACTGGTTTGTCATTATTATATTGGCTATTTACCATGTTGATGGGAGACGGGTTTGAGTTCGGTACGGATGCAGATATACAATTTGAAGGAGCAGATGTTCAGGATCTGGACATGGATGCTGATTCAAATCCCGATATAGACGACACACCCGAACCGTCATTCTTTTCTAAAGCGTTAGATTTCATAAATGTTGGTAAAGCCCCGATGATGGTGATTGTAACATTATTTAAATTCATTGGCTGGATCATGACCATCGCAAGTTCGCTTGTTTTCAAGCTAACAGAATATGGCTGGAAATCTGTATTGATTTTGATACCAGTTTTCATACTATCTTATTTATTAATGCATTACGTAACTATACCAGTTGTAAAACTTTATAAAAATGTAGGCTATGCCGGCGAAGAAACACATGATTTTATTGGTCGCTTAGGCAATATGCGCTCTACGATAGAGGGAGATAAACTTGGCTCTGTAGAACTAAAAATCAACGAAGATGTGATCCGATTGAATGTAAAAAGCAAAGAAGGGGAACGAATCAATTACGGAGATGATGTAATCATCATCAACGAAGATATAAATAGGAAGTACTATATCGTCCAGAAGGACATCAATTTGAACAATATTTAAGCATAAACATTAACCACGAATCCAATGATTAACTCTTTATTATTTGTAGATGGCTTAACAGGCGTCGTATTAATAGCAATAGCAGCTATTGTATTTATTATTTTTTCATTTTTTGTAGTACTCAGTATGTTCTACAAGAAAATTCCACAGGGAAAAGCAATTGTGCGCTCAGGTGTAGGAGGGACGAAAGTTGCTTTTAATCGTGGAATGTATGTTATCCCAGTCTTTCATAAGATGGAAATTATGGATATTTCTGTTAAAAAAATAGAGATTAACAGAATGCAAGGCGACGGTTTAATTTGTAGGGATAATATTCGTGCTGACATTAAAGTAGCCTTTTTTGTTCGGGTAAATAAATCGGTAGACGATGTTATTAATGTAGCTCAGAATTTAGGTTGTGAGCGGGCATCTGATCCTGAGACCTTAAAAAATATCTTTGAAGCCAAATTCTCAGAAGCATTAAAAACAGTAGGAAAGAAGTTTGATTTTACTGAATTGTATGAAGCGCGTCGTGAGTTTCGGGATGAGATATTAAACATTATAGGCACTGATTTAAATGGCTATATATTAGATGACTGTGCAATTGACTATTTGGAGCAGACTGAACTTAAATTCTTAAGTACAGAAAACATTCTAGATTCTGAAGGTATTAAGAAAATCACTGAATTAACAGCTCAGCAAAACATGAACGCCAATCTAATCCGTCGCGAAGAAGAAAAGGTTATCAAAAAACAAAACGTTGAAGCTCGAGAAGCTATTTTAGAATTGGAGCGACAGTTGGCAGAAAAAGAAGAGAAACAACGTCGTGAGGTAGAAAATATTAAAGCTCGTGAAGAAGCAGAAATCATTAAAGTTCGTGAGGAAGAAAGACTCAAATCTGAAACTGTACGAATCTCAACGGAGGAATCATTAGCGATACAAGAAGAAAATAAACTTAGACAGATCATCATTGCGGAGAAGAATAAACTTCGTACAGATGCTGTGGAAACAGAACGTGTTGAAAAAGACCGAGCTTTGGAGGCTACGGAGCGTGAGCGTATCGTAACACTGGCACAAATTGATAAACAAAGATCTATTGAGACGGAACAAAAAAGTATACAGGGCGTTATAAAAGAGCGTGTTCAGTTAGAAAAAGGCGTAATTGAAGAGCAGCAATCTGTAAAAGATATTGAAGTATTCCGTGAAGTAGAGCGTAAGAAACAAGCAGGAGTGATTGCAGCATCACAGGAAGCAGAGGAGCGTTTAATCAGCACAGTGAAAGCTGCTGAAGCTGCTAAAATTGCAGCTGAACAAGAAGCAGAGAAAAAAGTAATTGATGCTGAAGCATCCCGTAAGATTGCGGAGAAAAAAGCACAGGAGTTATTGATTGAAGCTGAAGCGAAAAAAGAAGCATCAAGCAAAGAAGCTGAATCAAGAAAAATTATTGCTGAGGCTCAGGCAAAAGAAGAGGCTGCAATTGGATTATCTGAAGCAGAAGTAATGGTTGCAAAAGCAGAAGCACAGGAAATACAAGGAACAAAAGAAGCTGCTGTTATTGAGCGAAAAGCTGAAGCTATGCGCAAAGAAGGTTTGGCAGAAGCGGAAGTAGTTCGCGAAAAAGCTCTTGCTGAAGCCAAAGGAATTGAAGAAAAGGCTACGGCCATGAAACAATTAGACGGCGTTGGAAAAGAACACGAAGAATTTAAACTTCAATTACAAAAAGAACGTGATATCGAATTGGCACATATTAATATCCAGAAAGATATCGCTAATGCACAGTCTAGCGTATTAGCGGAAGCACTAAAATCTGCAAAAATTGATATTGTAGGAGGTGAAACCATGTTCTTCGAAAATATCGTACGCCAAGTGTCTAATTCAAAAGGTTTCGATCATTTAATTAATAATTCGACTCATGCTACTGATATTAAAAATTCTTTACTAGGTCCCGATAGTAATGGAGACCTGGCAGAAAAGGTGCGTCAATTAGCTGACAAATATGGTATATCATCGAATGATATCAAAAACCTTACAGTATCTGCAGCCTTGATCAAATTACAACAGGCAGCAAATGCATCTGATGACAAAGAAGATACTGGTTTTATAAATTCTTTGTTTGGTTTAGCTAAGAACCTTGGAGTATCAAATAAGAAACTGGGATAACCAACATTGTTTAACGGGATCCTCTTGTTAGGGAGTGATTCCGTTTATCAACCTTCGTTTAAGACGATTAAGGCTTTATAAATCTTCGCCTTATATCCGGGGTGGACAGAATTGTTTGTAATAAAGAATAGTAAAAAATGGCAGAAAACAAAGAAGGATTAGAGGCTGGGGCATATGAAATAATCAGAAAACGTTTATTAACTCAGAAAGAGGAGCTTATAAAAAAAGTAAGTAAACTCAATGAGGCTCGTAAAGATGTTTTTAATTCCACAAACTTTGCTTTAAAGGCTAATCAACGCATAACTACAGAAAATAATTGTGTAGCTCGCGGCATACTAGCCTTGGATAATATATGCATATTTGGTTATAATGTACATTTTGGACTTAGAACCGAGATAAAGCTAGAAGATGTATTTAGTATTTACCTCTTTGAAGATGGGCAATTCGTTCCTCAATCACTAGATTTAATCAATGATCCGAATTTTATTTCCGATTACCAGAACCTTTATAAGTATTATAGAGACTCCATTTTTTCCAAATTCCGTCGTACAGAAAACTATCTATATTTAATTTTTCAGACTAGTAAAAATCCGGATGATCTAAAAGCTTTTAAATGGCTTATAAAAGACGGTAAACTTTTTTATGAAAATGATAGAAGCATTCATGAAGTAAAAACAGCTGCTCAATTTGAATTTGAATGGACAAAAACCACCCTTGAAGATCGGAGATTGGGGAAATTCCCTCATGTTTCTATTCTGGACAAAGTATTTATTGAAGCATTACATGGAGACATCACTTTCAAAATAGAAGACAATACAGATAGCGGGAAAGGGATTTATTCGGAGAAAGTTGCCAACACGGATCAACAGTTGGATGATGCTGATTATTATTATGCTGATTTAGGGAATTTAATTGCAGTTCGTATAAAACCCTATCAGGAGGATTTTAGAGCATATTTATTCAATCAACGGACAAAAGAAGTTGTAAATATTCCTTCCTTAAATAATTCCGGAGTATTACTTCCGGATAATCAAGGTATCATTTTTTCCAATGGATATTACTTACAAAATGGTACTTCGAAAATATTTGATGCTTCTATAAGTGATGCTTCATTTTTGAAGAAAATAGCTTCCCCGAATGGTGAGGATTACCTTTATGTATATACCCATGCAGAGAGTAATACCTATATCCTCATGTCTTATAATATCATTCAACAAGCAATAGAGACACCGATAATATGCAATGGCTTTACGATCTTTAAAAATGGAAATCTAATTTATTTCAGAACAGAGGCAGAAGCTACCCGGCATCATCAGGTTCAAATTTGGGATACGCCTTATATGGCTGTATTAAAAGAGAACGAAGAAAGGAAGAATGATCCACTCTATAAAGTAGGGAATAGGCAGATTGTACAAGCAATGGCCGAAACTCAAGAGATAATTCAACTCATTAACAAAGAAGATAGTTATGAGGGTTTATACGAAGATATCTTAAAGAAATCAAGGACCTTATTAGATAGTTATTTTTGGATTAAGGATTCCTCTTTAATGAATCTTGGTGATTCATTGGAACAAATTCACATTATTGCAAATACCGCAATCGATGAATTTGTCAAAGTTCAAACTCAACGAAAACACGCTATTGAAGTTTTTCAGGTAACTGGCAAAAAACTTGAGGAATTAACCTTCAAGATAAACAGTACCGTTATTGAAAATTTAGATCAGCTTGTTCATCAGTTGTCAGATGCTCGTACTCTTCAGGGAGAAGTTATTGATCTAAAAAATGTACGTTATATTGATATAGATCAGGTAGAAGTATTACTTGAAAAGCTTCAGACCATTACTGCCGATCTATCCGAAAAAACAGTAAAATATTTGCTTAAAGAAGAAGCCCTTTCCATCTATGAGCAAAAAGTTGTTGAACAAAAAAATAAAGTTGATGAAATAACCACAGCCTTTAATGCAAAAGCTATTGAGGAAGCTAATTCAGAAATATCCTCTGAATTGGAGCTGTTAATCGATATTTTAAACAGTCTTAAAATAGAAGATGCTACTCAGACCACAAAAATAGTTGAGAAAATTTCGGTAATCTTTTCTTCACTAAATGAAGTAAGAGCACATTTAACGCGAAAGCTTGGTTCCTTAAGGAGTAAGGAAGCTGTAGCAGAATTTTCAGCACAATTAACACTTCTTGAACAATCCGTTACCAATTATTTAGAACTGTGTACTACAGAAAGTAAGGTTGATGAATACTATACAAAAATCGTTGTGCAGCTGGAAGAACTTGAAGGTAAGTTCTCAGAGTTTGATGACTTCGTTATAAAAATAGCAGATAAGCGAGATGAGGTTATTAAAGCCTTTAATTCCCGTCGCGAACAGTTAGTTGAGCAAATTAATAAAAGGACGTCCTCATTAGAACAAATAGGCCTTCGCGTTCTTAAAAACATTGAAAACAAATCCAAAACATTTAAATCTAGAGAAGAGATACAGAGCTTTTATGCTTCTGATCTAATGATCGACAAAATGCGTCAGCTGGTTGCTGAATTAAGGGATCTTGATGATGTTTCAAAAGCGGAAAACTTAGAGAATTTATTAAAAAAATCACAAGAGGATGCATTAAGAATATTAAGAGATAAAACTGAATTATATGTAGACGGAGAAAACATTATTGCTCTTGGAAAACATAAATTTTCTGTCAATAAACAACCATTAAGTCTTACACTGCTACGCAGAAATAATGAATTATTTTTCCATCTCACCGGAACCAGTTTCTACCAAAGTGTACAGGAGAAAGATTTGTTAAATTATGAGGACATCTGGGATCAGGAATTGGTTTCCGAGAATAAAGATGTATATAGAGGAGAGTATCTTGCTTATAAGACCTTCTTGAAATCTAAGGAAGTTACAGATTTTAATGCTGAGCAATTTATTATTCAAAATGTAGAACAGAATTATTCAGAGAATTACGTGAAAGGCGTGCATAATTACGACGCACTACTCATCTATAATGCACTTCATCAACTGGATCATAAATTAGATTTATTAAGATATCCTTCTTCACTTCGTGCTAAAGCTCAGCTTTTCTGGCATAGTCTAGAGGAAAACATTATGCATAAGCTAAAGTCATTAATACAAGCAACTGCAGGTGTTTTAAAAGTATTCCCGAACTCCAATCGCTACCAATCTACTTTGGATGAAATTGCTAATCATTTTAACAGTTGGAATACGCATATTTCTCTAGAAGATATTAGTTCTGAAGAGGTTGCAAGCTATATCTTTCATACATTTATGAAATATAGAAAATTCACGCTAAGTGAAACGGCAGATAATTTAAAACAAGATTTCATTCGATTCTTAGAAACAAAAAAAGCCTGGAAAGATTTTGAGACGGATAAGGAAAATGAAAGTTTTGATTTATCTGATCGATTTTATCTTGTTTCAAATTGGTTACATTCTTATACCTCAGTATCCGACCTTAAAGATCTATACGAAAGCCATATTGATGAAACGGCTGCTGCTCTGCTATTTCCAAAAGATGAATATATGTTGCTATTTGGCAAAGATAGTGTTGAAATAGAGGGGTTAAAAGGGAATCATCCTGTATTAAATAACGGATTACTTGAATTACAGTATCACGATTTTATTAAGAAGTTAAGTGATTTTCAGAATACTAAAGTCCCACGCTTTAACGCTTTCTCTGCATTAAAGGAGCAGATTAATAAATCTTATGAAAAAGAGTTAAAAATCAAAGAACTAGAACCAAAAGTATTAACATCATTTGTCAGGAATAAACTGATAAATGAAGTTTATTTTCCTTTGATAGGAAATAATTTGGCAAAACAGATAGGGGAGGCCGGAGACAATAAGCGAACTGGCCGAATGGGAATGCTTTTATTAATATCTCCTCCCGGATATGGGAAAACTACATTGATGGAATATCTTGCAAAAACAATTGGTTTTCATTTTGTCAAGATAAATGGTCCTACAATAGGACATTCTATTACATCGATTGATCCGGTAGAAGCAAAAACTTCCGGAGAGCGTGAAGAACTTAAGAAAATAAACCTGGCATTTGAGATGGCTGATAATGTGATGCTTTATTTAGATGATATTCAACATTTAAATGCAGAGTTCTTGCAGAAATTTATTTCCCTGGCTGACGGACAACGTAAGATCGATGGTATTTTCAATGGCGAGAGTAAAACCTATGATTTACGCGGAAAACGTTTCTGTGTGGTGATGGCTGGCAATCCGTATACAGAAAGCGGATCTAAGTTTCAAATTCCGGACATGTTAGCCAACCGTGCAGATGTATATAACTTAGGAGATGTAATAGGGGATACCGAACATCTTTTTAATCTCAGCTTGGTAGAAAACGCCGCGATTGAAAATCCTTATTTAGAAAAAATCGCAAGTAAATCATTTCAGGATTTTTATGCACTAATAGATTATGTTCAATCTGGTTCAGATCAACTTCCGGATTTAGAAGGGAATTATCTAAAACAAGATGTAGATGACTTTATAGCCGTATTAAATCATGTATTAAAGATTCGTAATGTCGTAGTTAAAGTAAATCAGAACTATATACTGAGTGCTGCCATGCAGGACAATTATCGTGTAGAACCTTCATTTAAAATGCAGGGATCATACCGTAATATGAATAAGTTAGTTTCGCAGATTATTCCGATGATGAATGATAAAGAATTGGATGATGTACTGTTAGCACATTATGAAAGTGAATCTCAAACACTTACTGCAGATACGGAAAGTAATCTATTAAAATTAAAAGAGTTAGCAGGCTTACTTACAGAAAAAGAACAGAAACGTTGGGATGAAATAAAAGAAATTTTCAGAAAAAATAATAAACATGGAGGGCTTGCTAAAGACGATAAAATGTTTGCTCAATTATTAGAATTCAACGATAATCTAGAGGGGATAATAAAAGCTATAAATGGAAGGGGAGAGGGTTAATTATAAGTTGATTAACAATTCTTAACAATTTCTTCTCAGCATATATTACTAGATTTATTTTAATCTAATTATTGAATTTATAATTATCAGCTAATTATACTTTTATAATATATCGATTTCAGTTATTACATAACAATTTAATTATGCTAAGAGTTGTGGTTAAATGCTTTTTTAAGATATTTTTTACTTTTTCAATAATAGTAAATAATGTTTTTTCAATCTACGGACAAGATAAAGTTGATATTCGCATTAACTTTAATGATCTTGATTCAAAGGATTTGTTTATTCATTTTGAGAACGGAAAGTTTAACGAACTGATTAATATCAATAAAGAAGATTCCTCAATAATCGTAAAAAGACCTTCATATTCCGTTTATCCCAGACTTAAAGTTTCTTATAAAAAAGGTTTCAGCCTCGAATATTTTGTAGATGGTCTCCCTGCAATTTTAAATTTACATTTTGATGAAAAGAGGGAAAATGGCGCTTTATACAGTAAAAACACTGAGAATTTAACTTTAATTTATGACACAACGTCTAACGTTATTTATCGAGATCTCCGGAAAGATCAAGAAGTTGAATTGAAAAATTTATCTAATATATTTAATAAACATGGCCAAGAGGTTTGGAAAAGTGATTCTTTAAAAAATGAACTAAGCCATTTAGCAAAAATTGTTAATAAAAAATCTTTACTCTTTATAAAGGATAGACCTGATGACTTTTTTTCATTTTATTATTTTATAGATCAAGTGGTTGGTCTATCTTCTTTTATCGAGAATGATTCAGATTATTATTCCATGTTATTATCATATTTTAATGAGACTTTTCCTGATAAATATTTGAACTCATCAGACGGTCAAAGAACGAGAGAATTATTACAAAGAAAGATATCTCCATTACTACTTAAGGTAAATGATATAATCCCCTTAGATACGTTGATTGATATTCATGGAAATGAAATATTGATTAATAATGTTAAAGAAGAATTTTTACTTCTTGATTTTTGGGCATCTTGGTGCGGACCATGCATTAGGCAGATTCCTAATATAAAATCTCTAAGAAACGAATTTTCAGAACAGCAAGTTAAATTTATAGGAATATCTATAGATCGAGATTCTACAGAATTTCTTAATTCCATTAAAGAAAATGAAATGAATTGGACTCATGTTTTTGATAAAAATAACTTAATATTGAATAAGCTGGATATCAAAGCAATACCAACACTTATACTAATAGATAGAAAAGGAAAGATTTTATATAAGGGAACTGGTGACAGTGATTTTAAAGAAAAAATCACAGCAATAATTAATAAGGAAATGAAACTTTAAAATAGTTGAATTAGGATTTTGTTTGTAGAAATACTATATCCAATAATAGTGTCAATAATATCGCTTGTGCCAATAGAATTTCAAATGATATATTTATCCAATAATTTATATTATGTTAAATAGAGTTATTGCAAGACTCTCCTTTACGGATCGTCTTGTGTAATTAATAACTCAATAATAACTTTTATGATGATTGAATGATAGCGGCCGCTACTGTGATGTTTGTTCTGGGATCAATTATAATAGCTCTAGAATTTGCAGGAAAATCATTTTGTTGATCAAAAACAATTTCATCAGCAGATTTTATTAATACTCGTCCAATATCATTTAATCCTATGGATTGATTGTACAATTCTTCCTGGCTATGTACATCATATTTAAATAGTATTTCAGAAATTTTTATTTTGCTAACTTTAGAATGAGTCTGTAATAAATAAACTTGGCTTGGCTCTAGTTCTCTATTTTCAAACCATGAAATATTTGCCTCAAAAGATTTTTCAGTCTTGGCTGGATTTTTTGCACTAACAATAAAATCTCCACGGGAAATATCAATATCGTGTTCCAAATGGATAATGACTGAAGCGCCATTATGAGCTTCTCCTAATTCTTGTCCATCAAATTCAATAGATTTTATGGTGGACTTATTGCCATTAGGTAAGACTATTACCTCTTCTCCTACCTTCAGCCCCTCTCCTAACACTCGGCCTGCATATCCTCTATAGTCATGTAAATCAGTGCTTTGAGGTCTAATAACCCATTGTACAGGAAATCTCCAACCCTGATTCAGAACTTCCTCAACCTCAACGCTTTCTAAGTAGTTTAATAAAGAAGGTCCTTGATACCAGGACATTCTATCCGATTTTTGAACGATATTGTCACCTTTTAATGCGGACACAGGGATAAAATCAATATTTTTTAATCCTAGTTTCTCTGCAAGTATTAGATAATCTGTTTTAATATTCTCATAAACAGCTAATTCATAGTCAACCATATCCATTTTATTGATACAGACCAGCACCTTTTTAAGTCCCAGAAGTTTGGCAATAAATGAGTGTCTTTTTGTTTGCTCAATGACCCCTTTTCTTGCATCAATAAGGATAATGATTAGATCAGAATTTGAAGCACCAGTTACCATGTTTCGGGTATATTGAATATGTCCCGGTGCATCTGCTATTATAAACTTCCTTTTTTCTGTTTGGAAGTATTTATAAGCAACGTCAATAGTAATACCTTGCTCACGTTCTGCCTTTAGTCCATCAGTTAAAATAGCTAAGTCAATTGTTCCGTCGTCATTTTTTCGATTAGCTTTTTGAATTGCTTCTAACTGATCATCTAAAATTGAATTGGTATCATATAATAATCGGCCGATTAAAGTACTCTTTCCATCATCGACTGAACCTGCCGTAATAAATTTCAAAATATTCATTCTGTCCTCCTCTGAATTTCCTTATTAAAAATATCCCTGTTTTTTACGTTCCTCCATAGCCGCTTCTGACACTTTATCATCTAGTCTGGCACCACGTTCGCTTACTGTAGAGGCTTTTATTTCATTGATTATATCATCTAGTTCTGTGGCAATAGAATCTACAGCGGCAGTACAGGTCATATCTCCTACTGTTCTGAAACGAACTGACTTATGTTCTACTATATCTGTGTTATCAATTTGTAATACCGGATCAGCAGCCATCCATTGACCACTTCTAAATACAACGTCTCGTTTGTGACTAAAATAAATAGAAGGCAATGCTATTTTTTCTCTTTTGATATAGTTCCATACATCCAATTCGGTCCAATTGGAAATTGGAAATACTCTCACGTTTTCCCCTTTTTGAATTTTACCGTTAAATATATTCCAAAGCTCGGGACGTTGTTTTTTGGGATCCCATTGGCCGAAATCATCTCTAACAGAAAAAATTCTTTCTTTGGCCCTGGCTTTCTCTTCATCCCTTCTCGCCCCACCAATACAAGCATCAAAGCCATTCTTCTCAATGGTTTCTAATAATGTAACCGTCTGTAAAGCATTCCTACTTGCGTTCTTTCCTGTTTGTTCTACAGCTTTTCCGGCATCAATACTATCCTGAACATGACCAATGATCAGTTTTTCACCTATTTGTTCAATTAACCAATCCCTAAATTCTATCGTTTCCGGGAAATTATGGCCTGTATCAATGTGAACTAACGGAAAGGGAAACTTACCTGGTCTAAAAGCTTTTTTAGCCAGATGTACTAAGGTAATTGAATCCTTTCCCCCAGAGAATAAAAGCGCCGGATTTTCAAATTGCCCTGCTACTTCTCTTAATATATAAATGGCCTCTGCCTCTAAATGATCTAAATAATCCATTTTCTCTACCAATTATTTATGTGTAACGTGTAATCCACACTCTTTCTTTGACTTATCTTCCCACCACCATCTTCCTGAACGGAAGTCTTCACCTTCCTGTACTGCCCTTGTACAAGGTTGGCATCCAATACTTATAAAACCCTTATCATGTAAAGGATTATAAGGAACAAAATTATTTTTCAGGTATTTTTCAACCTCTTCTAATGTCCAATTATATAATGGATGAATTTTAATGATTTGGTTTACTTCATCCCATTCAATAAATTCCATCTGATCTCTATTTTGAGATTGTTCAGCTCGTATCCCGGTAATCCAAACTTGACAACCTTGAATTGCTCTCTTCAAAGGCTCAATCTTTCTTATATGACAACATTCTTTCCTATCCTCAACGGAATTATAAAAGCTGGAAGGACCTTTTTTACTTAGAAGCTCTTCTACCGCTTCACTATTGGGATAAAAGGCTTTTATCTCAAGATTATACAGATCCAATGTTCTGTTCCATACATAATAAGTTTCTGGAAAGAGTCTTCCCGTATCCAGTGTAAATATGGAAATATTAGATTTTTCCTCCGCCAACATATGTGTAATGACCTGGTCCTCTATTCCAAATGAAGTAGAAAACACCGCATTTGCACCAAAATGCTCGTCTATATATTGTAGTATAGACCGAGCGTCACCACCTGTTAAATCTGACTTAATTTGCTCGATCATTGTCTTTTTGTTTTATTAATTGTTCTGTATGTGCGTTAAGTACTGTTATCTTTTCTTTTAAATCTCCCTTTAATTGGTTTCTTAGATTTGACATTAGATTTAATGTTTCATCAATTTCCTCAGGTAACATCTCATTTAAAAGTTCTTTAATTCTTTTAGCTATCGTCGGGGACTTACCGTTTGTAGATATACCGATCTTTAAATTCCCCTTTTGAACTACGGACCCTAGGTAAAAATCACATAAGGATGGTTTATCAGCAATATTTAATAATATGTGCTTTTCACTACATAAATTTCTGACATGATTATTAAGTTTCGGATTATTTGTTGCCAGAATAACCAACTGTTTTTCATTAAGATCACTGTCTTCAAACAAACGTTTAGATAGTTTGATCAGAGGCTTATCTTCAATAAAATTGTAGAATGCCAGAGACACCTCTTCTGCAATAACATCAACCTTTGCTTGAGGTGAATTTGCTATTATTGCCTGAATTTTTTCCAAACCAACAGGGCCAGCTCCAACTAATAAGGTTTGAATCTGATCTAACTTGATGTATATAGGAAAAAGTGTATTCATTAAGATTCTAAATATTGAAGTTCTCGTTTGATAAGATTAAATTCCTGATGTTTTGCAACCACTTCCCCTAATACGATTATCGCAGGGACTCCAATTGCAGATGCTTCAGCTTTATCTAATATATCTTCTACCCTACCAAGAACAATTTTCTCATTGGGAAGCGATCCATTTTGAATTAAAGCGATTGGTAAATTTCCCTTACCATTTTTCTTATATAACTCAATGATCTGGTTTAATTTAGCAAATCCCATTAAAACTACCACTGTAGAATTAGTTGATACAGCATTATATAGGTCTTCAGATAAAAATCCAGCTTTTGTTGCGCCGGTTATAACCCAGAAAGATTCCGATATCCCTCTATAGGTTAAAGGGATTTGCTGAAGTCCGGTTAAACTAATTGAAGAAGATAGTCCCGGAACTACAGCGGTTGGGATATTAAATTTCCTAACATAATCAATTTCTTCACCACCACGACCAAAGACGAATGGATCACCGCCTTTGAGTCTGACAACGTGACCATGCGTAAGTGCATAGTCAACGAGCAATTGATTGATTTGATCTTGTGATGTAGAAAGCTGTTCGGCACGCTTTCCTACATATATTTTAGTACAATCTTCTTTAGCTAAATCTAGAAGTTCTTCATTAACCAAAGCATCATATAAAATAACATCTGCTTGTTGTATTGCTTTCACTCCTTTTAGTGTAATTAGATCTGGATCTCCAGGGCCAGCTCCAACCAAAGTTACCAATGGCTTAATTTCCTTCATTATCTCTCCTTTCTTATTGATTTACCACACGCCATTCTTCCCTACGTTCTTTAGCCTCTATAAAGAAAGCTTTAGCTTGTAGTAAATAAGTCTTCGCAAACTCTTCAGAAGGCTCATATTTATTAATTTGTAATACTCTATCTGAAAATGTTGATGGGAACTGAAACTGTTCTTCATTAACATAATGGTTATCAAACTCCTGGATTACTGCTATTTGAGTAGAAGTATTTATGCCTTTATCTAACAATAATGCCTTCGCTGTCCAAACAAAAGAGCTGTAAACATGATAAATAGCATCTGCAAATTGACCTTTATCAATAGCTAAATCTGCTAGTTCTAATTTCTCTTCAGCTTCTAATAATAAGGTAGCGACTAAATCTATAATCACCCCGGCACATTCTCCAACACCAATTGATGTTGCGAAAGTCCCTTCGTGTCCCCAATCAATATGTTCATCAGCACTTAAATTGGTAAGATCTGACAATGGCTTTAATAGCCGGTAAAAATGATCTTTTCCCAGTTCTTCATAGTATGATAAAAAGTTTTTATCAGTTACTTTATTAGCTTTAAAATCAGATAAGATAATATCGATCACCTGAAGTACTCTTTTAGTAGGAACCTTTATCACACGATCTGCCACTCTACCTTTACCATTACCTAAGGTACCTCCTCCCAACATCACTTGTGCTGCCGGTACAACATTTCCATTTACTTTCACGGAGCTTCCGTGAAATCCTATATGTGCCAAACCATGTTGTCCGCAAGAATTCATACAACCGGAGATCTTTATTTTCAGTTCCTTTTCTGTCACAAACTCCTGGTGGAATTCATGAATATAATTTTCGATGACTCTAGCCATCTCAGTAGAGTTACTGATACCCAAATTACATGTATCTGTTCCCGGACAAGTAGTAACATCTGCTGTGCTGTTATAACCCGGTTTTGCAAAACCTAATTCCAGTAACAAATTATAAACATGTGCTAACGATTCCTGTCTTACATATTTAAATAATAGGTTTTGATCTTGAGTAATTCGAATATCGTCAGCAATGTGATTTCTTAACCCTGCAATTAGCTTCCTGGCTTTAGCTGTAGAAATATCACCGGTTTGAATATTGGCATACACTCCGAAATATCCCTTTTGTTTTTGTTCAAAAGTATTGGTGCTCTTCCAAAGTTCAAACCCTAATAAATCACTAGGAATAATCTCTTCAACAACTACTGTTGGAGCCTCAGGTTGTGGAATAGCATCTCTGTCAAAGTTGACTTTTTTATTTTTAACCGCTATTTTCTCTTCTTCAATAAGGTTTAATACATTTTCTAAACCGAGTTTTTGAACTAAATATTTAAACCTCGCTTTATTACGATTATTTCTTTCACCATTGCGATCAAATACCCGAAGTGTTGCTTCTATATAAGGAAGAATATCTTCTTCTGCTAAGAAATCATAAACTTCATGAGCTAAAAGCGGCTGCGCTCCTAACCCACCGCCTATCATAACTTTAAAACCTCTCTCTTCCTTTCCGTCAACAAGTCTAACTTTAGGAATAAAACCAAAATCATGGATATAAGAAAAGGCTGTATCCTTATCACTTGAAGAGAAAGATATTTTAAATTTTCTACCCATCTCTGCACAAACAGGATTCCTTAAAAGATAAGTAAAGGTTTTATGTGCATATGGAGAAACATCAAAAGGTTCATCAGGGTCTATTCCGGCTGTTGGTGATGCCGTAACATTACGCACCGTATTCCCACATGCCTCTCTAAGCGTCATGTCATCTTCAGCCAATTTTGCCCATAATTCAGGAGTTCTATCTAAGCTCACATAGTGAATTTGTATATCCTGACGGGTTGTTAAGTGCAAATTTTTGCTTGCATATTCATCAGAGATATCAGCAATTTTAAGAATCTGCTGAAAAGTTACTCTTCCAAAAGGTAATTTAATTCTCACCATTTGGACCCCCGCTTGTCTTTGTCCATATATTCCTCTGGCTAACCGTAAGGATCTAAACTTCTCCTCAGGAATAGTTCCTTTCCGATACGCGCTGATTTTTTTCTCCAATTCTATGATCTCCTGTTCTACAACAGGATTCTCTAATTCAGTCCTAAAGCTCTGCATTTCTCTCTACTATTACTAAAAAGGCAATGAAATAGCCTTTTATTAGGTTATCGTTAATGTTTCTGAAACAAATGTATAAAATTATTATAAAATAACTATACAAAGTCTACCAAATAACTATATATTTATATAATTATTTTTTAATAAGATATTAAGATAGCATAACATATGATCATAAACTACTGTGAATCAGTTATTAACACAAAACACACGTACAATAAAAATTAACATCGGATTTATTTCATAATCACAATAGATACAAAAAAGGGAGCTACTCGTAAGAATAGCTCCCTTAATATTGTTTAAAAAATAATTTAAATTCTTGTTTCTCCTTCAGGTCCCTCTTCGATAACTTCAGCAATCTCCTCAATGCCGTCTGCATCGTCATCAGTTCTAAAAGGGGCTCCTTCATCAAATTCTCCCTCCCACTTTGCAATAACAACTGTGGCTAAACAATTTCCCACAACATTTACAGAAGTTCTCGCCATATCCATCAACTCATCGATCCCTAAAATTGCCGCAATAACGAAGACGGGAAGTCCGAATTGATCAGCCGTAGCAATTAAAATAATTAAAGAGGCACGAGGAACTGCTGCAACACCTTTCGATGTAATCATAAGTGTAAATGCAATCATTAATTGTTGTCCAAAAGACAAGTGGATACCCGCAGCTTGGGCTACGAAAATTGATGCTAATGAAAGATATAAAGACGTTCCATCCAAATTAAAGCTATATCCTGTAGGTATTACAAAGGACACGATTTTTCGGGGAACACCGAATCGTTCCATTGCGCTCATTGCCTTTGGCAATGCCGCATCAGAACTCGTAGTTGCAAATGCAATTGAAACCGGTTCTTTTATCGCATTAATAAATTGCTTAATCGGAATCTTTAAATACAAGGCTACTGGTAACAATACGCCTCCTAAAAAGAATATTAAAGCTAAATAAAGGGTCGCCAAGAGCATAAAGAGATTCTTTAGAATATCTACACCAAGATGCCCCACCGTATAAGCCATAGCTGCTCCTACTCCAATTGGTGCAAAGAGCATGACGAGATTTGTGAATTTAAACATAGCCTCCGAGAGAGACTCTGCAAAATCCACAAAGGGCTTTCGTTTCTTTTCCTCTACCATTGCCAGGCCGATACCAAAAATAACAGCAAATACTACAATCTGTAGCACTTTGTTATCATATACAGATTTTACAATATTCTCAGGGAAAGTATCTCTAAAAAAGGAAGTGAATTTATAAAGCCAATGTGCACTCTCATCGATATGATCCAATGCGATTTTATCAGCATCAGAATAAGTTGAAGTTGCGGGGAGTTCTTCATGTGGCATATGTTCAACATCGATACCAACTCCGGCTCTTGTTAAGTTAATAGCTCCTAGACCAATAAAAATTGCACAGGTGGTTGCACAAAAGAAGTATAGCATAGATTTCCAAGCCATTCTTCCAACTTGTTTTAAATCAGAATGACCAGCAATACCGAACACTAATGTTGAAAATAATATTGGACCAACAATAGTTTTAACCAACTTAATAAACCCCTGACTTAAAGGTTGTAACGCTTTTGCGGTATCAGGAAAATCTAATCCCACAAATATCCCCAATACCATACAGGTAAGAATCCATGTAGTAAGTCCTTTGCGTACGATAGCATTCCAGACTAATACAACGGCTGTTACCCATCTTACTGTCATCATAAGGGAAGCAGGGATGGCTACTAAGTCAAATTCATAAAGAAGGGTAAGAATTGAAGCTAGAGCAATGGTTACAAGTAAAATATAACCAGTAGTTTTTTTTGACATGTAGATTTATTAGGGTTATTTATTTCTTTTTTTGACATTTTCGACCAACAAAAATAAAAAAATAGACCTGTAAACCAAATAATTTAACCTAATGAGTTTGAGATTAAAACGATACTTCTGAAGAAAAGGGATTAAAAGTTAAGATTAACTCTTTATAAAACAGCGTCATAAGACAGATACGGCCATAATTAATATCTTTCGGTAATTTAAGTCAACAAAAAGTGATCGAAATAAAACTTGGAATTACAGATCTTATTAATTTTTAACAAAAATTTGTTGCTGAAAAAAAAAGGCCACCTCTTTTTGAGGTAGCCATATTTAAAAAATATTTTTCTTATTTATTCAGCGTGTAACCAAGCTTTTTTGGCAAGAAGCTCATCTTCAGATTCGCGAACATCTTCATCATCTACACAACAGTCTACCGGACATACCGCTGCACATTGAGGTTCATCATGAAACCCTACACATTCTGTACATTTATCCGATACGATATAATATACCTCGTTCGAAACTGCTTCTTGTGACTCGTTTGCGTCTAAAGTAACTCCGTCTCCAAAATCTATAACACCATCTAATGCTGTTCCATCAGAAAATTTCCAGCTAACACCAGCATCATAAATTGCATTGTTTGGGCATTCCGGTTCGCAAGCCCCACAATTTATACACTCGTCAGTAATTTTAATTGCCATTTATGTCCTTACAATAAAATAATAAACTAATTTTGCACTCTCAAAGTTAGTACTAATGTTATACACTATAAAATAAAAGTATACAAAATTAGTAGTTAATTACTTTGATGTGGCAAATATAATGCAAAAAAATAAGAGAATAATTCTAAATAGAAAGTTTTGAAAAGAGAACAAAGGATAAATTCATTCGTAAAACTTGCTGATTTATTAGTATCAGAAGACTTTCAGCAGTCTGATTTCCTAAATCAGGTTGCTCATAAAAATGCTTGGTATACAAAAGCAAATGTTTTACAACAGATCAATGCTATTGCGAATAACTTAACTCACATCAAACTTAAAACCTGGTTAAAAGATGCGCCTGATCATCATGTCGACAAAGTAGTGGGGCTTGTATTAGCAGGTAATTTACCTCTTGTCGGTTTTCATGATATAATGACAGTTTTATTAGCTGGTTTTAAAGCAAAAGTCAAAGCCTCCTCTGAAGATGCAGGGTTAACAAAATTTATTATAGATCATTTAATCAAAATAGAACCATTATTTAATGATAGGATTTCATTCGTTGAAAAACTGGACAATTTCGATTTGGTTATAGCAACCGGAAGTAATAATTCCGCTCGTTATTTTGAGTATTATTTTGGAAACAAGCCTAATATCATTCGTAAGAATCGAAATTCATTATCAGTACTAACTGGTAAAGAATCGAAAGAACAAATAGAAAATTTAGGTCATGATATCTTTGATTATTTTGGATTAGGCTGTCGTTCTGTTTCAAAGATCTTCATTCCAAAAGATTATGATATCCCTAATTTACTAGACACTTTGGAAATCTATAATCCTATTAACGAACATTTCAAATACAACAACAATTACGATTTCAATAAATCCATCTATCTCATCAATAAAAACAAACACTATGATAATGGATTTTTACTTTTAAAGGAAGATGAAAATCTAGCATCTCCCCTAGCTGTTGTTCATTATGAATATTATTCTGATATTGAAGAAGTAGAAAATTTTATTAATAATCACGAATTCGAAATTCAATGTGTAACGACCGAAACGGAACTCAAAAATATTAATGTTCCTGTATTTCCTTTAGGTGGCAGTCAATATCCCTCACTTGATGATTATGCAGATAATATAAATACACTTTCCTTTTTATTGGAAAACCAATAATTAGCATTTATTGGCGTTATATGAGTATGAATTCGTAAAAAATTATAATTTTGTTTGACTATGTATGTAATAAAGGTTAAAGGTGTAGCAAAGATTCCGGACTATGTTCAATTGAGGGACGATGCATTTACGCTTTTAGCATATTTTCGTGTAGATAGACCTGACAAATCATTAGACAAAATCGGGCTGGGTGACAAAGCAGACTTTATTATGGAGATTGTGCGGGAGTTACCATTTGGCCAAATAAAGAAAATCGACTTATAAATTATCATGAGAGAGACAAATACGGTTATCAAACTTAAGAATGTAGATATCTATCAACAAAAACACCTTGTACTTTCCAATGTCAATCTGGATATTGCTCAGGGGGAGTTCCTTTACTTGATCGGTCAATCAGGTTCCGGTAAAAGTAGTTTGTTAAAAATAATCTACGGAGATCTTTACATTGCCAATGGTGAAGGTATGATTGCCGGATTTGATTTGAAAAAGCTACATGAGAATGATGTCCCCTATCTACGGAGGAAGCTAGGTATTGTATTCCAAGACTTCCATTTACTGAATGATCGGACGGTTGAAAAAAACCTTGAATTTGCACTTAAGGCAACCGGCTGGAAAGAAAAAGCTCAGATCGAAAACCGCATAGTAGATGTGTTGGAAAAAGTAGGACTTCGTTCAAAATTAAAGAAAATGCCGCATGAGCTTTCAGGTGGAGAACAACAACGTGTGGTAATTGCCCGTGCATTACTCAATAATCCTGAAATTATATTGGCCGATGAACCAACTGGTAACCTTGATCCTGCTACCTCTGAAGAAATTGTATTATTATTACGTGATATTGCATCATCAGGAACAGCTGTATTAATGGCTACCCACGATTATCAAATTATTAGAAATATGCCTGCAAGAATCCTGAAAACTGATGATGGAGGATTGCATGACAATGTTAGCATTTAGTTGCTGACACAAAATATAGAAATCCGACATTTTTTCTAGTGAATCTTAGGAAACACTGACAGCATGTCGGATTTTTTTTGTTGGCAATAAAATTGTTGAAGAGCATATTAAGGTTACATATACAATTTATTATAGGTGATGATAAACGAGAACGAGAATATTGAAGATCCAGAAATGAACAATTCAGAAAACATGGCAGAACAAGACATTGATGCCACGGAAGGATTAAATCAAAAACTTTCCGAAGCGTACGATAAGTACGCTCGTTTAGTGGCTGAATTTGACAACTACAAGAAAAGAACAGCTAAAGAGAAAATTGATTTAATGCAATCTGCTGGTAAAGATGTGATCTTGAAACTTCTTCCGGTAATTGATGATTTCGACCGTTCTTTAAGCTTTATGAAGGATACTCCAGACGATGATTCCATAAAGCATGGAGTTGAATTAGTCTACAATAAGCTGAAGAAGACTTTAGAGCAACTTGGTGTTAAAGAATTAGATGTTTTAGGAAAACCATTTGATGACGAATATCAGGAAGCTATAACCCTAATACCTGCACCCACCCCGGATTTAAAGGATAAAGTAATCGATGTTATCGAAAAAGGATATACCCTTAATGATAACCTAATCAGATTTGCTAAAGTAGTTGTAGGCCAATAAATAAAAAAAATGTCAAAAAGAGATTATTACGATGTTCTAGGCGTTACAAGGACTGCTGAAGTAACGGAGATAAAAACTGCATATCGTAAATTAGCCATCAAGTTCCACCCGGATAAAAATCCTGGAGATAAAGAAGCTGAGGATAAGTTTAAGGAAGCAGCAGAAGCTTATGAAGTATTAAGCAATGCTGAAAAAAGGAGACGTTACGATCAGTTCGGGCATTCAGGAAATTCTGCTTCCGGATACGGTGGTGGCGGCATGAACATGGAAGATATCTTCAGTCAATTTGGGGATATTTTTGGTGGTGGTAATCCATTTGAAAGCTTTTTCGGTGGCGGGGGTAGTTCGCGTGGTGGGCGTAGAGTTCAGCGTGGTACCAATCTGAGAATCAAAGTTAAACTGACCTTAGAGGAGGTTGCTAAAGGTGTTGAGAAGAAAGTCAAAGTTAACAAACAAATAAAATGTAATACTTGTGATGGTTCCGGAGCTAAAGATAAAAATTCATTTCATACTTGTAATACTTGTGGTGGAGCAGGATCGGTACGAAGAGTAACCAATACTATACTAGGACAAATGCAAACAACAAGTACCTGTCCTACTTGTAACGGTGAAGGTGTTGAGATTACAGCAAAATGTACAACATGTAAAGGTGAAGGTTTAGTAAGAGGTGAAGAAACAATCTCGATTAATATTCCTGCTGGTGTAAGTGAAGGCATGCAATTATCAATGAGCGGTAAAGGTAATGCAGCGCCTAGAGGTGGTATTCCCGGAGACTTAATCATTTTAGTTGAGGAAGTTCCTCACGAAACCCTAAAACGTGATGGAATTAATGTTATCTATGACCTTTATGTAAATTTTGCTGATGCTGCTTTAGGTACTAGTGTAGAGATTCCAACCATAGATGGTAAAGCTAAAATAAAAATTGAACCAGGAACTCAGGGAGGTAAAATATTACGTCTTAAAGGAAAAGGTTTACCTGAAGTAAATTCTTATCATAAAGGAGATCAGTTGGTTTATGTCAATGTATGGACACCAAAAACAGTTTCCAAAGAGGAAAAGGAACTATTGGAGAAACTCAAAAGCTCCGCAAACTTTAAACCTCAACCTGGTAAAAGCGAAAAATCATTCTTTGAGCGTATCAAAGAATACTTCGAATAAATTTTGTTTATTTAATTGAAAT
>JBEBRZ010000008.1:0-54539 GCA_040394615.1 Sphingobacterium mizutaii | reverse complement strand
ATTTCATTGTGTATCTTAATAAGGATTGGAAGGAAGAATATGGCGGTCATTTTGAATTTTGGGATGAAGAGATGAGCAGAAAATCATTGGCTTTATATTACTACTCCAATGGCAGACCGGAGAATGAAACACAAGCATTCAAAGATGGTCATAATTCTATCTTTGTAAAGCGCAAAAACTCAGAGGAAGATTCTACAGCATGGGATAATTATGCTGAACATATCAAGAAAAAATCTATTTTCAAAAGAATCTATAATAAAATCAGAACAAAACTACCTTAATGAAAAACAAATAGTTTCATAGAAGCTTCTATTGCGAGTCAATAGAAGCTTTCTTGTTTAATTTGCCAATTATATTTCCAATAAGCTTACTGCTGCTTTATCAAAATAAAACCAACAATTATCATGTGTTCTTAAAATACTAGATGGCCATTGTGTTGAAATCCCTCCTAAAAAAGTCTCTTTAACTGCTTCAGCTTTGTGATTGCCCAAAACAATACAGAAAAGTTGCTTTCCCTTTAGAATTGTCGGAACAGTAAGTGTCAAGGCTTCCTGAGGTACCTCCTCTATTTTACTGAAGCAACCATCATTTACCTGCTGTTGTCTACAAACCTCATCCAGTATTACTTTTTTAATAACCTGAGAATCTTCAAAATCAGCAAAGGGTGGATCATTAAAGGCGATGTGGCCATTTTCTCCTATACCAAGAATAACTATATCTATTTCATTATTTGTGATTAAGTCACTTATGCGATCGATTTCAAGCTCCACCCCTTTACTTGGATCTATCAAACAAACTTCTTTAAACTTTACTTTAGAAAATAATTTCTTTAATAAATAGGTTGAAAACAGCTGTTCAGCAGTATTAGGAAGACCAATGTATTCATCCATATTAAAAGCAATAATTCTATCCCATTGAATTATTTTTGATTCTGATAAATAATCCAAAGTTGTATCCTGGGATGGTGCAGCAGCAAAAATCATTCGAATAGTTTCTTTGCGTTTTAACAAATCAACAATTGCACTTTCAATAGCTCTTCCCGCCGCTCTACCAACATCTTCTTTATTATCAAAAACTGCAACCTTCTCTTTTATATCCATACTTATTCTAAATTTTTATTTGGGTCAAGTTAGACGCTTAACAAGTTCAACACCTTATTTTTTAAAACTTACGCTGTCAATGACTAATTCTTGTTCTTTTAAATCGGAGGGAATTTGTCCTTTAAAAAGCCAAAGATTAATTTTTAATTTTTCTTCTTTTGCTTTCGGAATATCTAGCCCTACATATCTCCATGTTTTTAAAGGGACAATAAGCTCATCCTTTATATATCCGCTAAAGAAATCAATATAATTCTCTTTCCATTCAAAAACATGAATCGTTGTTCCTGATTGTTTAGGAATGTCAAATCTCATCTTATTACCAGACTTATCAGCAGGCTGAACGGCAAATTGTGCATTAAAGTTTAACGGGTCCGACCATTTTGAAAATTCTATATCGATCTCTTCCGAATCTGTTAGATAAGTGAATAAACCGGCTACCACATTCGGATCTAAATTTGTCAAATCGGAATTGATGTAAAAGGTATAACTTCCATAACCTAAGCTTTGCCTGGCAGTCAATCCGGCGCAATACCAGATTCCTCCTTGCTGCGTAATTTTTAAATGAAGCTTTCCCTGCTTATCAAGCCAAACATTTTCCTCAGCATCTGAAAAATAGTTTGGTCCCGGACCTTGCTTAACATCTTTATTTGTCCTAACTATCCATTCAAAACCAGAAAATTTTATTATCCTGTCCGTCGGTTCTTTTACAATGTCTATATCAGCAGAATTAGCTTTACAATTTGAAAGAAAAAATAAACTGATTATAAAACCAAACTTTCTAAGAGTACCCCAAAGCATTCTAATTAGTTTTTATTTTTAAATGAATATCTTCAAGTACTGCACCTGCTCGATCTCTGGCTGTTAACAACAAGTTTCGTTCTCCACTACCCTCCCCATCATGAATAAAAACGAGATTTTTTAGGTCCAGATCTAATTGAGAAAATTTCGATCCTTTTTTAAGTACTTCAGCCCCTTTAACCAGCCAACCAAAATCAGGCACATCCTCAATTGTAAATATAATGTCCACGGCAGTAGCTCCAGAAACCTGAAGATTATTATTAGACAAGACAGAAACACCGCCTTTCTCCACTTGTGCATCAGTAATTTTCTCTAATTTAAGTACAGAGTTCCCTGATGCATATGTAGCAATAAGCATTGGGGGTGATAATGTTGCGTGTTCTTTTGAAGCAATTTCATCCGTTTCATCAGAGCCAGCTTGTCCATCAAGCATAAAAGAAATAAGACCTTCAGGATTTCTGTCTTTATAATATTCAGTTAAGTCAAAATTAAAGTAGCTTACTTTACTCGTTTTAATAGAAGCTATCCTTGATGACGTAGGAAAAACCATATTATTAAATTTAATTGACGACTCTGTCCAATTAGTACTTGGGGTTTCGAAAAGATTCAGATCTACTCCTTTTGCATGCGTAAAGGAAACCGACAATTGAAGCTTCAGATCTGTCAATACACCTTCTGTCTTGAAATCATCAAAATCAAACATTAACACTGCTTTTCTATCATAATCGCCATCATTCGTAACATTCTTTATTTTCAATAGATTTTGAGAACCATAATTAGTACCAGCATCGATACCTCCATTGATATAAGAATCATGCTTTGGGTATATCGTATCGAGCAAAAGATCCGGATTGACCGCATTTACATCTCCGGTAGGTGCTGAATAAAAGGTAATAAAGTTAACAACATGTATAACCCCGTTATCAGGCACTAGATTAGAAGTCCTGATTTGCCATTGTTGGTTGGTGCCTTCATTAATCACCCCGACAAATGTACTTGTATGAGAAAGATACATTGTTTGTCCGTTCTCGGTCAAATATGCAATTGGTTTATTGCTCGAAGAGAGACTTGGATCATTAAAATTCACTACATCATTGACTATATGGTATTTCAAAACATTTCTTAATAAAGGCAATGGAATATCAGTGACTTTTGTATACCCATTATCTTTAAAATAAGCCCTAAATGCTTGATTATTGGGCGCAATAAAAGTATACGCTTTACTTCCACCATAAAATTCCTCCATTCCTGCATATTCGATTGCTTCAGCTAATAAAGAAAGTGAATCATTTTGATTGATATATGTAATGGCATTCATTCCTAACTTACTATTATCAGGAGCATGTTCGTATTCAAAATTATCTTGAATTTCACAACTCAAAACCGATGTTAATATTCCAATACCAAGTAGGATTTTGGAGATTTTATTTATAAACTTTTTCATAACTCTTAAATAAGCCTGGTTAACATTTATTTATAGAATTCATTCTGTGTTAGATTTGGATTTCTTAACAAAGCGCTTTCATGTAAAGGCCACACGAGATTCCGTTCATCACTCAGCCCATTAATTGGTTTCATAGTGGCAATGGCTTTGTCATTTCGGACTAGATCAAACCAACGATGACCTTCAAAGCTCAATTCAATAGATCTTTCATGTAAGATAGCAGAGGGCAGATCAGCGTATAGATTTTGAGCAGCCGCGAGGTCCATTGTACTTAAACCCGCTCTTTGTCGGATACGATTAAGCAAATCCAAGGCTTCATTATTTTGATTTTTACGCGCATGAGCTTCAGCCTTTAGTAGGATAATATCTGCAAGCCTGGTTAAGACAATGTTATTTGAAGAAGGATCGGCACTTTCATCATTAAATCCAACACCAAAAAACTTCCAGCTTTTCCGTGGCTCTGTTTGTGTAACATCATAAATCAATGGTTTTCTCAAATCACCTTCTTCAAATGAAGACATAAATGATTTACTAGGCACAAACGCAGCATCGGAACCCAAGGCATAAAGAACTCTTAATGAATTAGTTTGAACCTCATTATATCCAATTTCAAAAATACTTTCCGAACTAGCCCCTTTGGTAAAAATTGAATTCCAGTCACTAAGTGAAACTAAATTATATTGACCATCAGCGAGAACCTTATCAGCATATGAGATTGCTTTGTCATATTGTTTTTGCCACATCGCCAGTTGTGTTAAGAAAGCGTTTGCAGCTCCTTTGGTTAAATAAACCCGATTTCTATCTCCTGAATAGGTATCAGCACAATGCTCAGAAGCAAAAATCAGATCTTCTTCAACCAATTTCAACACGTCAGCCTGTGAGACTCTATTGACAAACAAATCTTGTTCTACACTCTCGTAGGGATCTACAACAAGAGGAACATCACCCCAAATCCTTGTCAGATAGAAATATGCAAGACCTCGAAGACCTCGTGCTTGTCCCAGCAATTGATTTCTCAATTCACTATCTTCTCCTTCAAATACAGTGGGAATATATTTAATGGCATAATTTGCTCTGGAGATCAGTACGTAAAAGCCGTCCCAGCGCGCGGATGTAATAATTGGAGTTAATGAGTTTTGCTGTAGAGCAAAGGGATCTCCTGACTGTCGTGTGGCCACATTATCTGCCCTACCTTCACCCCAATAGGCCAAATTAAGCCTAAATATGGATTGCAGAGAATTATAAATTCCATTTACCCCTGCCTGAGCATCAGCTGGTTTTTTATAAAACCCCTGACCCGAAAAACTACTTATGGGTTCTTTATCGAGTAGACTGTCTGAGCATGATACCAGACCTAACGTTAGTATAAGATACCCTATGATATATTTAAATGATCTTCTTTTCATGGTTTTAAAAATTAAAGTCCGAATGTTAACCCAAACATAAATGTGCGACTCTGAGGATATGACCCTTCATCTAAACCAACTCTCAATCCCGAATAAGAATTTACATCAGGATCAAAACCCGTATATTTAGTCCAGGTAATTAGATTAGTAGCATTCACAAAGGCATCTACTTTTCTTAATCCAAACCTTTGAGTCCAGTCCGGATTTAAACTATATCTAAGATTTATATTCTTTAATTTAATGTATGATCCATCTTCAACCCATCTACTTTGAACACGACTATCCGATTGTTTAGGGTCATCCCGGATTAACCGTGGAAAATTAGTGATATCACCCTGTTCTTTCCATCTGTTGAGCGCATCCGTGGATAGATTATTATACCTGACAATGGAGTTACGTTGATGGTTGAGCTCACTATAAATCTCATTACCCACTGAATACTGTAAGAAAATATTTAGATGAAAATTCTTATAGCTAAAATCATTAGAAAAACCTCCAAAGAATTTTGGTTCAGCAAATCCAATAATTTCTCGATCATCCTGATTAATGATATTATCTCCGTTAAGGTCTTTCCATATCGGATCTCCTCCTACAAATGCTGTACCGTTGGCTCCATTCGTTACTTTATTTATGTTATCTTCATCACGAGAATAAACTCCCATAAACCTCCATCCGTAAAAAACACCAATTGGGAGACCTTCTTGCAAGATGTGAAAATTTCCATTCTGAATGTATCCGTTTGTCAACAGGTTTTCTGGAAGCGACACTACTTTATTCCTGTTTAAGCTGATATTTAGGCCTGAGCTCCATGTAAATTCCCTTTGAATATTTTTCGTCTGTAAACTAAACTCCAAACCTCGATTTTCAATATTCCCTATGTTCTGTGTGATATACTCAAAACCGGTAGTGCTTGGGATTGGGACATTATATAGCAAATCCCTTGTTTGTTTCAAATATGCTTCCGCAGTAAATAGTACTCTGTTATTAAAAAATCCCAGATCTAATCCTAGATTATATTGATTAGTTGTTTCCCAGGTCAGACTAGCATTTGGCATCACTGTTGGTGCAGCCCCGGAAAAATCAAGATAATTGGTTCCAAGCGTGAATTCTCCTCTGGAAGTATAATCTCCAATGGCTTCGTTACCTGTGCTCCCTAAACTAAAACGGATCTTACCATCACTCAGCCAATCCTGATCATTTAAAAACTCCTCATCTTTAAACCTCCAGCCAGCAGAGGCAGAAGGGAAGAAGCCAAAACGCTTTTGTTTTCCAAAACGAGATGAACCGTCTGATCTAAGATTAAATTCTAATAGATATTTTCCTTTGTAATCATAGGTTGCTCTACCGAAATAAGAAAGCATAGCATGCTCAGAAGCCACGTTTACCCCTTGGTTGGAAATAACTGAAGCTGCATTCAACGTTCTGATGTCATCACTGGGGAAATACATTCCATCCAGACCTGTCCTGTCATAGCGCCATTTTTGGAAGCTCATACCCAATACACCACCAAAATTATGTTCAGAATTTATGCTTTTATTGTAGGTAAAGTAGCTTTCATTCCCCCAGGTTAAATTTCCTGAAGATCTTACTCCCCCTGTATTATAACCCTCACGATAGTCTAAAATAGAAGGCATGAACTCATCCTCTTTCATTGAAATATAATCAAGATTAACATTGGATCTAAATTTGAGGTCGCGATATAAGTCAATCTCAACATATTGACTTCCAATAATACGATTGCTTTTATTCAGGTTCGTAGCATACAGTGCCATCCCAACAGGGTTTCTTTGTCCAATCATATACCCATTCAAAGAACCGTCAGGCAGATACATTGACATATTAGGTGGCCTAACCAGTAGACTTCTGATAATACTTAAGTTACCTGTTCCTGCTGCGTTAATTCTATTATTAACACCATTGGTGTAAGAAACACTTTGACCGACCCGTATATGATCGGATATGTTAAAATCTACATTTAGGCGAGTAGTAAATCGTTTATAATTAGAATTCAAAATAATTCCATCCTGATCTAAATAAGAGGTACTCCAAGAATATTTCGTTCCTTGATTCCCACCCCTCACAGAAAGATCAATTTTATATTGTTTAGCGGCTCTCATTAACTCATCCTGCCAATCCACGTCTCCATTATTCATTGGGTTCAGCGAATCAATTAAAGTATAATAAGGCTCTTCAGGAACAGCCATTGCATCATAGGAGTCTAACACTGCTTCCCGATATTGAGCAGCATTTAGCACGCTTAACTTCCTAGTTAAAGAACTAATCCCTGTAGTCGCATTCACGAGTATTTCCGGTTTCCCTTCGGATCCACGTTTAGTTGTAATCATCACCACACCATTGGCAGCTCTGGAACCATAAATCGCTGTCGAGGCGGCATCTTTTAGGATTTCAATAGAAGCAATATCATTGGGATTAATATCAGCCATTGGATTTAACCCAAAATTTTCTGTACCATTCAAAGAAGAAACAGAATTTGATTCGATGGGTATTCCGTCAACAACAAATAAAGGGTTATTACCGGAATTTAAGGAGGAATTACCTCTAACACGGATAGTCATTTCAGAACCAGGGGCTCCTGAATTCGAAGATATTTGCACCCCGGCAGCTCGACCTTGCATAATAGAAATAGGATCTTGAAGAGTAGTTTTTTCAATTTCATCTGCCCCTACTGACACAATTGAACCAGTCAGATTTCTTTTCTTTTGCCTACCATAACCCACGACAACTGTTTCCTCAATACTGGTAGAAGAAGCATTAAGAAAAATTAAATAATTTGTCCGCTCATCAATTTTCAGGCGTTGATTACTATACCCTACATGGCTAATCAAAACTTCCTGTCCAGGACTAGCGCCTTCTATTTTAAAATGTCCGTTAGCGTCGGAGCTTACTGCTATTGAAGAACCAGCAATTTGCAGCGAAACTCCCTGAAGTGGTTTCTTGTTTTCCGCATCCTGAACAACTCCCGTAACAGCTTGCTGAGCGAGTACAAGTTGCAGGTTAAGCAGAAATAGACCGAGTAATCCTAACATCCTTTTGAGAAGAAAAGAATTCCATTTAAGTCTAATTTGGTTATTGGTAAATATCATAATTTCAGATTTTGAGTTTATAATCTGTTATTTCACAATAGAAAATTATGAAATAAGTTACGTTTATGCAAACATTTGCACAAATAATATTTAAATATTGCACATAAACTTATTTAAACCGCACATAAAGCATATTATACAATGCAAACAATTGCATTAAATCAAGCAATAAACAACAATAGGAATAACAAAAAAAATACTTTAAATTCGAGACACTAAGTAATTTGAATTATAAAATGAAGAAATTCGATTCCTCACGTATTACAATTAAGGATATTGCACAAGCACTAAATGTATCAACTTCTACTGTTTCCAGAGTTTTATCCAACCACCCTGCAATAAGTGAGGCAACACGAAAATTAGTGAATGACAAAGTGAAGGAAATGGAATTTTCCATTGACCCCATTGCCTCTAGCTTTAGGAGTAAGAAAACACGGTCTATAGGGGTTATCTGCCCGAGAATTGATATTGATTTTCATTCAAAAGTAATCAGTGGTATTGAGGATTTTGCTTATAAACAAGGTTATCAGATTACTATTTTTCAATCTCAGGACAATTATAAAAAAGAAAGAGAAATCGTTCAGATGCTCGAGACTTCCTTGGCAGCAGGAGTAATTATTTGTCCGGGCTTACAGACCCATAAATTTGATCATCTCAAAAAGCTAAAAAAAGCAAAAATCCCCTTTGTTGTCTATGACAGAAATATTGAAGGCATGAAAACCAATAAAGTAATGATTGATGATTTCTCAGCTTCCTTTAAAGCAACAGAACATTTAATCAGTATGGGGTGCAAAAAAATATCACATATCTCCGGGGACCAAAACGTCAGTATCTTCAATGCCCGTTTGCAAGGATTTAAATCCGCTTTGCAAAAATTTGATCTGCCTATTATTGAAGAATTAATAAAAGAAACCAAGCAACTCAGCTACGAAGAAGGGATCACTTGTTCTAAAGAATTACTGAAAGGGAAAATTATGCCCGATGGCATCGTTTGTGCAAATGATTATACCGCAGCAGCAGCAATTCAGGTTTTCAAACAACAGAAAATTAAAATCCCGGAAGATGTTGCCGTAATTGGTTTCAGCAATTATCCAATTTCAACCATGATTGACCCTCAGTTATCGACCATTGATGACAGCTCCTACCACATGGGGAGGATTGCTGCCAAACAACTCATCCAACAAATCGAGGATACGGATAATGAATTATTAGATTATCAGGAAATTTTGATAAAAACAGAGTTGATTATTCGTAAATCAAGCAATAGGGGTTGATGATGAATGCCTCCACGATTTAATTTTAAATCCCCAAAAAGCATAAAAAATCAGATAGGCATAACATGGAAGTAAAACAAGATATGCTTCTTTTAATCCAACTTTATCAGCAAAGTACCCATAAATTACGGGCAAAATTGCATTTCCACACAGCGCCATCACTAACAAAGAGGCTCCAATTTTTAGAAACTTACCCAAGTTGGAAAGAGCCAATGGCCAAACGCCGGCCCATATCATAGAGTTAGCAAACCCCATCAAAACCAGAAACCAGACCGTTATATCTGTCTGATATCCAAACAAATCAGCACTTCCGGAGATAAACACCATCCCAATAGACAATAGAAGGCCCAGGCATGTACAAAACCGAAGGGCTATTAATTGAGAAAAGAATTTTGGTATCAAAACAATCCCCAATAAATACCCTATAATCGTTGCGGTTAGCGTATAGGATGGAAAATTTTTGGCCGCTAAAAAAGAAACTCCTGTACTTTGCACATAATTAATTATGCTATCAACAGCGATTACTTGAGATCCTACGTGAAAAAAGATTGCCACACTTCCTAATACTAAATAAGGGAATTCTAAAATCGATTTTTTATCTGTTACTTGTTTAGCATCCTCATCCGATATATCACTTTCCGTGTTAATTTCGGGTAATGGAGAAAACTTTATCATCAGCCCTAATGCTGCAAGAACAGCAGAAACAACAGCATAAGGTATCATTACTCTGCCGAGCAGATGGGTGGATGCTATTTCCTTATCAACAGCATTTAAAGTTTTTAGTGACTCTAACAATTCCTGGTCTTCGGGCTTAAGAATAATAGCAGCAAAAAGCAAGGGGGCAATAATTCCAGCTAATTTATTGCATATTCCCATTATACTGAATCGTTGAGCAGCCCTTTCTTTATCCCCTAAAATCGTGACATACGGATTGGCGGCAGTCTGAAGGACTGACAATCCCACCCCTATTGAAAATAAACCACTTAAAAAAACCGGATAACTTCGTAGGGCTCCTGCCGGGACAAACAATAATGCACCAACTGCCATAACAAAAAAACCCAGCATCATCCCATTCTTAAAACCGCATCTCTTCAATAAAATTCCGGAGGGAAGCGACATGACCAGATAAGCGATATAAAAAGCAAAAGCAACTAAATAGGATTGAAAATGGTTCAGTTCAAATGCCAACTTAAAATACGGTATCAGTATGGCATTAATCCAGGTAACAAAACCAAAAACAAAGAACATCACAGCAATTAAACCTACTGACAATCTTTTTTGACCTTTAGAAAGAGAAGAAACCGCGACTTCGTTTTGGTTAGTTTTCATATTAAATGTTCTTAATTGATATCAGCACTAATTGACTTGGCGTGTTAATCGATCATATAGTAAATCAATCTTGCTATTACGCAATAAATTCTCCTGCTCAATCTCGGCTTCATACAGAAAATCCTTGTTCAATTCTTCAAATTGATCATTAAAGGTATGTTCCTTCAAAGCTTTCAGTTCAGCAATGAGACCAGGTAATTTTGCAACATCAAAGTCAGCAGAATTTATTTGGCTTTCAATATGCATGTATTTTAAATATCGGGCCCGTATTTCCGACATTAAAGTATAATGGGCAAATTCCTTTTGGTTCAGTTTGGGTTTCAAATCCTTAAACTGTTCAACTACCCAAATGGCACTGTCCTTCATCACAGAAATATCAACACTGGGATCACTGGTAACTCCCTGATTAATTTCATATGAATTTGCCTGAAGAGCTTTCCAAAAACGACCGGCCTCCGCATTATTTAAACCATATTGTTTTTGTGCATACTCAATCACAAACTCATCTACTTGCAAAGGTTGCTCATTATTGACTGCTTTAAAAAATGCGGCAATTAAAATATTAAATCCTGATAACGGATAAACCCTTCTTATGGCATATAATTCAACTAAATCCTTAGGACTTTCCCATAAACTGGAGTATAAACCCGAGGTAGACCAGGAAGTTATGATCAACCCTTTATATCCAAACTGTCTTGCTTGTGGAATAAATTCACGGATATTTCGAAAATGTTTTTCCCATTGGGTAACGAAAAAGTTATCAGGATGGCTTCTCAAAGAAGGTGCCCCCCAAATTTCAAAACCAGATTCCAGAAGGTTGCTATGTTTTCCAAACATATTAACATCCCAGCCATAATTCCAATCTACAAAGACGGTTTCTTTAGGCAAACCCTTTAGAGCCTCAGGATATTTCATAGCAATATCCGCCCATACAATAGGTTTCTTTCCTAATTCAACAACAAGTTCACAGAGCAGTTTGATATAATCTCCATAAAGCCTTCCCTTTCCCACTTCGGCGACTTTCTTTTGTGATTCTTTAGAATGTCCCAGTAAATAGGTTTCATCACCTCCAATATGGATATAATCAGATTGGTGTGTGCTTATCAAATCTTTGTATAAATCTCTAAACAATTCTCTTGCTAATTCCTCTTTTAAAGGGTTTATCTGCGAATAATCTTTTTGATCTTCCCTTAATTCCTTATAGCGATAATGTCTTAAAATATATTCCACATGACCAAAACTTTGCTGCAAAGGGATTACATCTATTCCCATCTCTTCACAATAAGAAATAAAATCCTTTACCTCTTCTCTCGAATAGGCATATTGATTAGGAATAAGGGGATGATGTTCAAAAGGATAAGTTGCCTCCCATTCCATAATAAGCGTATTAACACCACCCTCCTTTAATTGCCTTGCAAATTTTTTGAGTGCCGGAATTTTCATCACTTGTACACGCAGATCTAAATGGAATCCCCGAACTTGAAAAGAAGAGTAATGTTCATTTGCTTTCAAAGAAGAAATGATTAATAACGAAGTTATTATCCATAACAGAATTAATTTAAATCTCATATTTTAGGTTTTTAGTTTTCATAATATTCATAATTCTCCTTGCAGATAATATCGATAGGCATATAATTAGTTTGAGGCGGAATTTTGTTTTTCACGATTTTATCAAACAAAGCTAATAGTGATTTATACCCTTGTTCTATCGGCTTATGACAAATTAAAAAGTCAATTACTCCCTTTTTCATAAACGCAATATTCTCTGGCAAATAATCAAACCCTATTAAACAGATATCATTAAGGTCATTAGCTTCCAAATATTTAGCAACAGAGGAAACCCTAGAATTGGTAACAAAAAGAACTCTTGGTCTTATGTGAGAAAAGAATCTGTCTAATTCATTTTCAATTTTTTGATATTCAGTATCTCTTATAATAAGTTCGTGGAGCTTGTTTGTTACCCGATTCTCCTTCAAAAAAGATTTGAAACCTCGCTCTTTAATTAATAAATGATGATTTAATTCCATTTCTTTAGAGATGTGTAGAATTAAGAATTCATCCTTTTTATTTAATATCAAAGTTGCCAATTGTGCCGCCACACTGCCACTTTTAAAAAGATTGGGGCCAAAATAGGTAAGGTGATTTGAACCTTCCAATTCTGAATTCAATAGTGTATAAAGAATCCCCTTTTCATCACAATAAGATGTCAGGCTCAATGATTCATTTAAAAATGTCGGAGCCAAAATTACACCATCAAATTCTGAAGCTTTAACTTGTTCTGCCAGTTGAACAAAAGTGGAACGATCGTTTTGATCAAATAATAAAAAGGCTAATTTAACCTGATAATTATACAGCTCTTCCTGAGCTTTTATTAAACCTGCCAAAGGAGCATCCCAATAAGCAGATTCAGGAGAACATTTAGGAATTAATGCAGCAATATTAATTGTCTTTTTCCTGGATAATATCCGTCCGATAATATTCGGTTGATAAGGATGCTTTTTCAAGACATCCAACACTCGTTCCTTTGTTTTAGCAGCTACTCCAGGCCTATCATGCAAAACCCGATCAACAGTTCCTATGGATACCTTTGCCAATTTTGCAATTTCTTTGATGCCTATAAGATTTTTATCTTCACTCATTATTAAAAATTCCCTTTCGTTGATATTTAATATCTCCTTCTACAATCGTCATCATAACTTGTAATTGATTGTTTAGAATAACCAAATCAGCATCCTTATTGGTAGAAATACTTCCTTTTGTATCTTCAATCTTTAGAATTCTGGCAGGTGTTAAACTCATCATTTTTATGACTTCTGTGAGCGATACATCAGCAAGATTAATATAGTTTCTAAGTAATTTATCCATGGTGGCAACACTTCCGGCAAAGGCAGATCGATCAGGTAACTTGGCAACAGCATCCTCAACAATAACTGCTAATCCATCTTCTTTTCTTCCTAAAATACTTGGCCCTTCAGGCATAGCTGCAGCACGCATCGAATCAGTTATCAAGGCTATGTGATCTGCTCCCTTTATTTTATAAATCAATTTTAATAAGGGGGCAGGAACATGAATACCATCGGCTATTATTTCAACATCCATTTCATCTATTAAGTACCCCGCTTCTATTACACCTGCATAACGAGTGGCATTCTTGCGAGTTATTCCCGACATCGCTGAATAAAAATGGGTTGCTAAGCTGAAGCCATGGTTAAAACCTTCCACAACTTCCTCATAGATAGCATCTGTATGAGCCAGCGCTACCAAAACATTTTTAGAGGTTAAGTATTTTGCAAATTCCAAAGCACCTGGTAACTCAGGAGCCGCACTCCAGCGAACAATATGTGCTGAATAGGCTAAAATCGATCGATATTCCTTCGGGTCAGGATTTCGGATATACTTAGGATCTTGAGCCCCTCTCTGACTCATTGCCAAATAGGGACCTTCCAAGTGCATCCCTAGAAATGTTGATCCCTTCTTATTTAAAACTAATGAATTAGCGTAAGCGTCCAAAACACTAAAAAGATTTTCACGATCAGCAGTAAGGGTTGTGGGACACATACCTGTTGTTCCGAACTGAACATGGGTTTCGGCAATTTTCAAAAACGCCTCTGTCGTGCCATCCATAAAATCATGTCCGCCGCCTCCGTGAACATGTAAGTCTATAAATCCCGGAGAAAGATAGTTCCCCATAACATCAATTTGAAGTGTATCCGATGATACATTGATGCCTCCTTGTCCACAAGAAATAATCTGCTTTCCCTCTACATAAACGTATGAATTATCAACTATTTCTGTAGGGTAAATTAAACGTGCATTATGGAAATATTTCTTATCCATAGATCATAATTTAGTAGGTTAGTTATTTCCGTTAACGGAAACAAATATAATGAACGCACATTTAGAAACAAGAAAAATTATAACTTATTCAATTATTGACTTTGGTAAATCCAGTATAATTGAAAACAAAAAAGCCAAAGAATTCTCTCTGGCTTATTATTTCTAGTGGACTGAAAAGGTATATCGTAAAAACAGATTTTTTACAATACATCAACTCTTTGTCACAGCTCCTTACTCAACTTACCATTTTCATCAAACACATGAATTAGTGGATTTCCAAGACTGTCGACCATTATTTTAATACGCGGATTCTCTTTAGCATCGTTAATAATTAACCCGGCGTTGCCATTCTCGGTCATCAGTTTCATTCTTGAGATATTACTTCCGGGTTTCCCTGACAGATCCTTATCATTGATTACAATCCCTGCATTAAAATTCTTACCATTAAGATCTTCTTGCGTCAAAAGACCGATGGCATCTGCATTGGCATAATCAAAAGCAATAGCGCGTATTCCGGTTTCATTCACTGATGAGAGGGCAATTCCACCGACCTCATCCCCTTTTTCGTCATAAAAAATTATCCCCGCAGGTTTCATTCTTCTTTGGTACTCCTTTCCTGCTATAATGGGGTTTGGGATTCGTTCCTGATTTGAAATCACGATTCTGTTCTCGCCACTTTCATCTACAATATTAATCCGCTTGACGGTAATTTCTTCGAACGATTCCTTTAATACCGTGAAGGAAGCAAGAATGAATAAAAGCAAAAATGCATTGACACAAATCAAACCTCTTATTAAATGTTTGTTATTCATATTTTAGGTGTTTTTACAAAAATCTATTATTCAAGGGATGATAAATTGTAAAATATCATTGATTTATCCAATAATCATTTACCTTAAATTGCTTAGGGGTAGTACCCGTAAAGTTCTTAAAATCTTTTATAAAGTGGGCCTGATCGAAATAACCACGTCCTATCGCAATTTTTGAAATATTGTCAAAGGAATCGTCAGCAGACAATAGACTATTTATTCTAATTAATTCAGCGAAGCGTTTAGCCGTGCAGCCCACCACTTTTCTGAACCGTTTACTAAAAGCATCCTGACTAATATTCAGCTCTTTGACCAGTTCATTTATCCTGATAAAACCCTGTGCCAAATAGATGCGTGAGATCGCTGCAGTAATCAATGGATCCTGTTGATCTGCCAATAATTTAGAAAACAAAAATCTATCAAGATATTCCACTCTTTTGCTATTATCTGAAAGATTTCCCAGAATTTCCTCAAACTCCTCAACATCGCTTTTCCCCATAAAATGTTCGAGTTCGACACACTGCTCATAAAAACCAAAAAGATTCTCTTTCACAAATGCAGAAAGCCCCATTTCCTTAAAAAAAACTACCAGCACCAACGTACTAGGCGAATATTTGATCACACTGATATTATTTCTGATACCCAATAGACTGTTCTTCGGTATAGAGATAGAGCGAAATGGCTGAGCGTAGGAGATATACCCTCGAATTTTAAATGAAATAGCCATTGAGGTACTAGGTAGAATATTATTTAACGACTCTTCCTCACTCTCAAAGAACCGATAACATTTAACATAGTCACTAAGAGAGCGATGGGGTAAATATTCTTCCATTTTCATCATACATAAAAATGATTAGGTTTTCGATGAACGAATCTAAGAATATGAGTTAAATATCCTAACTGAATCAAGGTTATAATGACGATAAAATGATGAATCAATGGTTTTTTACAATTTCCAAAATGGCAGATTCCCTATTTTCGCAACAAAATATCCTTATGAACTACATCTTTCAACAAGATCAATTGGGGATGACTTTGACGACTATCATCGATCTGGAAAAACTTATTGAAATTGAGAATCATCCTGAAAACGCTAAATTCATTTCTCCTTACACGATGGAAAGCCATTTTCAATTTATTGTACAAGAAAACGAAATTCATCTTTCCATTTGGGATAAGTCTACTGAAACTATTATTGGCCATATTTTATTATCCGGCCTCGAAAACTTGCATGACGCCTTGGAGTTACATAGAATTGTTATCCACAAGAAAAAAAGGAGATATGGAATCCAAAGCCTAAAACTGCTCAAACAATATGCTTTTGAGCGACTTCATCTCCATAAACTATGGTTAAAAGTAATGGAAGATAATGAAAAGGCTATTCAGCTTTTTAGCAGCGAAGGCTTTAAGATAGATGGAAGGCTAAGGGATGATATCAAACAAAACCATGGTTACAAGACTATCCTCCTCATGTCTTTGCTCGAAAGCGAATACCACAATAAATAATAACTATTACTTCCGTTTGTAAGATTTTCTCCCTATTCATTTTTTCGATTTGAATAGTCTCAGTTTCAAATCACTCGCTATCGTGGTTTTAAATTATATTTTTCCATCACCTGATAGAACTGTTCAGTGCTTCCCACAAACTCACCAAAGAATTGTGATGCAATTTTTAACTGACTCTCTAATTCAAACTCCTCTAACAAAGACACTTTCCTTCGGGTATTTAAATACCAAATATGAAAATCTTTTTTAGCTATACCGGTCAACTTTATTTGCTTTCTATTTTTTATCATCCTATTCTTTTCTAAATAACCCGTAATACATCGGATCAATTATTAATAAACGCTTCTAAAATGATGTTCTACCAACCATTTCTTCATTTCAAATTCCAGACTAAACTTAGTCTGGAAATCTAAAGGATCATTATTAGCATCTTTAAATTCTCTGGTAAACTGATAATGGTGCTTCATAAACGTGCATGAAAAATTAAATATTAAATCATAACATATAAGCTTATTCCCAGTAAGTTCTTTTAGTGAATATCTTTTCATTTCGTGTTTTCTTAAAGTCTAACATTCTGTGTTTTTTGGTAAGAAATTTATAGAATCAGATTTCTATATCTTCTGCCTCGGCAAGAAGCTTTAAGAACTTCTTTTTTAACAGTTCAATATTTACAATCCCTTCTTCGCTTAAGTATTGTGAGATATCACCTTTAGATATAAAATGAAGTTCCACCGTTACATCAAGTTCTTTCTTATTCAATCCATTAATTTGCTGTAGAGCATTTACTTCGGTAATGGTTTTAATTAAACGTGGCATAGTTTTCCGTTTTTCTGAATTCACTATCAATAATTGCATTATCAGCATATTTAATAATTATAATGACGACATGCTAATGCTAAAATTGACTCTTTGAATCGGGATTATCAATTAAGAAGAGTTCTTTTGCAACAAAACGAGGTTAATATGTAACGAAGCGTACTCGGCCTAAAAAATTAAATCTAGCTATTCAGTGAAAACCCTAAGCATCACAAATTAAATTTATTGACTGATAGAATTACAATAAAAGTTAGGAAATATTCTGTCTATTGAATTTTATTTTATCCCAAAACCAAAAATTAGAAAGAAAAAGTACCTAAAAAGGTAGTATTTATACCTTTTATTAATGAACCAAAAGCTTAACATTTGTACTTGTAAAAATAAAGTATACTAATTCTGTAGACTTTATGTATTTATCTTAATAAAGTTTACTAACACAAATTAATTTATTACGTTCATGAAATTATTAAAAATGAAATTCTTAGAACCGGTAAATCCGGTTCCGGAGAATGATGTATTCACTCTCACAAATCTAAATCTTTCTACTCCTAAAGCTCCTGCATGTCGAATGTGCATGTGTTAAAGACTTCCTAACCTTTTCCTAGAATATTCTAAGTTACAAGATATCTAGCTGTATAATACAGCAGAAAAGTGCTATACACCCACACTATCATCAATCTTAACTATTTAAATTATAAGTCAAAATAAACATGTGTTTTAATCTAAAAAACCAATATAGTCCATTTATCTTTTTAGTTATTGTTTTTCTGTTTTCATCCGGAATTGCATCTGGACAGCAAAAGATAAAAGGCCAAATAATCGACGGAATTAGTAAAAAAGGCATACAAGGTGTTTCAATAGTTCCACAGGGGCAAGTTAAGGGGGGCACAACTTCGGCAACAGATGGATCTTTCGAGCTGGACATTACGACGTATCCCATAAGCTTAAATATTACATCCATAGGGTATGACCCACAAGAAATCACTTTGAAGACAGATGATGCTAATCTCCAAATTTCATTGAATCCGAATGAAGGGTATCTAGATGAAGTTGTTATAACGGGATATACCACCCAACAAAGGAAATCTGTTAGTGGATCGATTGCCACTGTTAAGTTCGATGATAAAGCTACGAATCAAGCAGATCAAGATCCTATTAAATTACTTCAGGGAAAAACTCCTGGTGCCCAGATAACGGCAACTTCCGGTTCTCCTGGAGGTGGTGTAAGTTTTGTCATCCGTGGTAACAATTCAATAAGCGGCAGTGTCTCTCCCCTGTATGTGATCGACGGGGTTTTTATGAACACAAATTTACCGGTAACCGGCGGAGGGGGAAATCTACTTTCTAATCCATTAGCGGATATCAACCCTGCTGATATTGAAAGTATTACATTGTTAAAAGATGCCAATGCAACTGCAATATATGGATCTCAAGGTGCCAACGGAGTCGTTTTAATCCAGACCAAGCGCGGACAGCGCAATGCTGCATCAAGAATAGGTTTCACGACCAAACAGGGTTGGTCTAATGCCGTAAATAAGTTCAAAACTACAACAGGACCGGAAACAGGACAGTTATTATTTGAATCTTGGGCAAATACCGCTGAGGAAAATGGAGAATCTTTAGAGGAATATATATTGAGGGAGAAACCAACGAATTGGGACCTGATTTTCCCTTTTGAAGATACTGATGGAATAACAGATTTCACGAAGAACAACATCAGCCAATTACCAACTTATGACCGTATCTCAGATCTATTCCAAACCGCCAGAAGCACCGATTATCAATTGTCGATTTATGGTGGTTCCAACACGAGCAATCATTTTATTGGGCTGGGGTATTCGGGACAAGAGTCAATAGTTAAACCCAATACCTTCAACCGGTTCTCTGCTCGAATAAACTACGATAATAACTTAACAGATAAATTGAAAGTGGGTACTAGTTATAACCTGGCCCGAGTTGGAAGAAGCAATATCCGTAATAACGATAATGATCCGGGAGGTATTATAAATTCGGCAATTTTCCCACGATCTTTCTTGCCCATTTTTGATGAGTCGGGAAATTATCTGAATCATGCCACATTCAACAATCACCTAAGGTTAATTGAGCATTTAGATAATGATTATACCACCTGGAGAAACACAGTTAATTTATATGGTGAATACAGCATAATACCGAATCTTAAATACAAATTAAGTGGAAGTTTTGATTACACAAGCAATGGCTCACGAAGCTTCTCAGATTTCTCTTTAAGTAATACCGGATCTGCAACAGCTAATAATAGTTTAATTCAAGGGTATACTGCAGAACAATTATTGACGTATGTAAAAAGCTTTGCTGGTAAGCATGATTTTAATGTTTTATTGGGGAATACAGTCTATGTTCAGCAATTGCAAAATGTAAACGCTACAGGTTCGAATTATATATTTGATGTATTGAAAGAGGTCTCAAATGCTGGAATTACCACAGGGGGATCTTCAAGAACCGAAAACAGGCTAGTTTCTTTCTTTGGAAATACGGGATATTCTTATGATGGCCGTTACTCTGTAGAATTTAGTTTGCGCGCCGACGGCTCATCTCGTTTTGGAAGCAACGTACGATGGGGGTATTTTCCGGCGGCCGGATTTATCTGGAACATTGCACGCGAGGAATTTCTTCTGAACCACCCAACCATCAATGGTCTTAAATTCCGAGCTACTTATGGTATTTCAGGAAACCAGAATGGTATTGGTGATTATGATGCTTTAGCTATTTGGAACACGAATGCACAATCTTACCTTGATCAACCCGCACTCTCGCCCGGAAGATTGGCAAACCCAGACTTAACCTGGGAAACAACAAAACAAGCTAATATAGGTCTGGACCTAGTATTATTAAACAACCGTCTGAATGTAGTGGTCGATTGGTACAATAAATATACTTCCAATGGTCTTCAAAGTGTCGTCGTTCCTTCAAGAAGTGGATATACAACAGCCGTTCGTAATTATACAGAAATAAGCAACAAAGGATTGGAATTAACTATTGAATCTACTAACATCCAAAGGGAAAACTTTAGCTGGCAAACCTCCTTCAACATTTCGAGAAACAGAAATAAGATTGAAAAGATTCCGCAAGAGCAGACCTTGGGAGCCACAAACCGCGGGACGTCTATCCTTAGAGAGGGTTATGCTATTAACTCTTTCTTCTTATACAATCAACTATATGTTGACCCACAAACCGGTAATGCTGTATACGAAGATGTTGACAACAACGGAGTAGTCAACTATGCCGATCGTAAGATCATTGGCAATACAGAGCCGGATTTTACAGGAGGCTTAACAAACACATTCAATTATAAGGGATTAGAGTTAAATGCTTTCATATATTTTACGAAAGGCAATAATATATTAAACATGCATGATTTCTTCTTGGTTCACGGAGGGACTCAAAATGGTATCGGATTCGATAGCAGACAGCTGGACCGTTGGACCAAGCCTGGCGATATCACCGATATTCCGAAGATGACCAAATACACCCAAAACCCTGAGCAAAACAATTCCGCGGCCAACAATTATACAGGTCAGGTTGCTAATATAAGTAGTCGCTATTTAGAAGATGGTTCATTTTTACGCTTGAGAAATGTTGCTTTAGGCTATACATTACCAAATGACATCGCTTCAAGATTGAAATTAAATAAGATTAAGGCAAGCCTATCTGCAACCAATCTATGGACATGGACTAAATACAGCGGGCTTGATCCGGAAGTGAGTGCTCAAAGTACAAACCAAAATACTGCAGGTTATGATTGGGCAACTATCCCTCAACCTAGAACCTTTGAATTTATCTTAAATCTTACTCTTTAATAACTATTATGAATATTTCCATAAATAGAATACAAATCCTAATTATCACCCTTATAACTATAACACTATTCAGTGCCTGTGAAAAATTTCTGGAGGTAAAACCTACAGATGCTCTGCTGGCGGATAATGCTGTATATGATGCAAAAACCTCCCGTGCATTAGTAAATTCAGGGTATTCCAGCTTAAAAAGCTATAGCATTAACGCTGCTTTGAATTTAGCAGTACTCCCGGGAGACAATGTTTTTTTTGGAGGAAGCCAGAGCCAAAACATTGAATTAGATAACCACGCTTTTACAGTTACAAACTCAGCTATTGTTGGAGCATATAGTGCTAACTACGCTCTTATAAATATCGCGAACTGGGCGATATCTGAGATTCCAAAAGTAGATGACCCAACTTTTGAACAAGGTGAGCAGAACAAATTAATCGGAGAAGCATTTTTCCTGCGTGCTTTTTCCTATTTCAATCTAGTCCGTTCATGGGGAGGAGTACAACTGCAACTAAACCCAACAACAGATCTCAGTAGCTTAGGTTCAATAAGCCGGAGTTCTGAAGCTGAAACCTATGCATTAATTTTTCAGGACCTGGCAAAAGCAGAAGAACTATTACCTGAGGATGATTCCCAAACTCGTAATAAATTACAAAAGGCGATTATTAAAGCTTTCCGTGCAAAGGTAGCCTTATATGCAAAAGATTTCGACCTTGCTGAATCTGAAGCACAAACCGTGATTAAGCTGGCAAAATACAGCCTTGTAAAACCGTATCAGAAATTCTTTGAAGTCCCTTTCTTGAGCTCTGAATCCATCTTTGAAATTTCTGCGACCAGTAATAATGCAGGAACTAACGGTTCGATGTGGTTTCCTGCATCAGGAACACCAAGAGGTTCTTTTGAATTCAGACCTACTAATGAAATTATTAATCTATTAAATGATCCTGAAAAAGGCGGGAATAGGAAAGCGTTATTGGCAACCCGTGGAGAAGATATTTATGTCAACCTTTATCACACCGTATCCCCGAATATAAACCCATCATATGTTATCAGGCTTGCAGATCTGTACTTAATCAGTGCAGAAGCAAAAGTAAGAAAGACCAATCCTAATCTATTATCTGCAGTGGCAGACCTGAATATAATAAAAGAACGTGCAGACGCAAAGTTATATTTACCCACTGACCTTAATCAGGATCAACTATTGAAAGCTATCTGGGAAGAACGCCGTCTGGAATTCCCTTTTGAAGCAGATCGTTGGTATGATTTAGTAAGAACCGAACAGGCAAAGAATGTTCTTGGCGTGGAAAAGAACTTCTGGTTATTCCCAATTCCACAGGCAGATGTACTCTCAGACCCTGATCTAAATGGAGGAAACAACCCTGGTTATTAATCATAAAAAATTGAATCTAAACCCTTATTCTCTATGAAAAAGATATTCTTAATTTTTGTTTTAGGATTATATTCCTTTATCTCGCTTGCACAAGATCCATACTACTTTGGTGAAAATGCAAATCTAAATCCCGAGATCCCATCTCCCGAGGAGTTCTTCGGGTTTAAAATCGGAACCAGCCTGGTTCGATACGATAAAGTCGTGGAATATTTCAGACTATTAGCCGATAAATCCGATCGAGCCTCCTTTGAGGTATTTGGGTTGACCAATCAAAATCGGGAACAAGTAAAGCTAATTATAACGTCTCCACAGAATCAATCTCAATTGGAAAGTATCAGAAGGTCACACTTAAATTTAATTGACCCAAATGCCTCTGTCAACTATGCTAATGAAAAAGTAATTGTGGAATTGGCCTATAATGTCCATGGTGGTGAAATAGCAGGCACTGACGCTTCTGTCTTAACGGCTTACTACCTGGTGGCGAATGAAGATCCTGATTTCGTAAATAAGCTTTCACAAGCAGTAGTATTAATTGAACCTTCGCAAAACCCGGACGGAAGAGAAAGAGCAGTAAATTTCATAAATGGATTCCAGAATGATCCTGCAATAGCTGATCCAAATGATATTGGGCACAGTGGTGGATGGACCCCACATCGTGGCAATCAATACTGGAATGATCTAAATAGAGATTGGCTAGCTCTTTCTCAAATTGAAAGTAAAAACCGCGTTGCATATTATCATAAATGGTATCCTAATGTATACCTTGACTTTCACGAAATGGGAAGTTCAAGCACCTATTATTTCGAACCTTCACCACTATCAACATGGAATAAAATTCTTCCTCAAAGTAATTATAACGTGCTAACAGCTATTTTAGCCAATCATTTTTCGCAAGCTCTCGATAAAATCGGTTCATTGTATTTTACAAAAGAAAGCTTCACAAACCTCTCGCCAATATACGGGTCGACCTATCCTGACTATCAGGGCGGAGTTGGTGTTACGTTGGAAGTTGGTTCTACGTCAGGTGTTGAGGTCGAAACGGATGCCGGTATCCGAAAGTTCTCAAAAAATCTAAAAGATAATTTTGAGATAGGAATAGCTGCAGTCCGTGCTGCCGTTGAAGAAAAGGAAACATTCTTAAAAGAACAAAAGGTGTTTTTTGAAAGCGCAGTTCAACAAGCGGATGGATTACCTTACAAAGCAATTGTATTTGGCTCAAAGGATGATGAAAGTTTAAATAGATTATTTTTAGATCACTTATTGCGCCATCATATTGAGGTCTATGAATTAACCAAATCAATTACACAAAATGGCAAAACATATGAACCGGGGAGTGCTTACGTGGTACCTTTAAAACAAGCTCACTTCCGTATTCTTCAATCTATTTTTGAAGAGAATGAAACAAATAAATACGATAAGCAGACCACCTTTTATGATATTTCCGGATGGAGCACGGCCCATGGATACGGTATACCTTTCTCAAAATCAGCTGCAGTAATTGAATCAGGAAATCGTATACTAGAGATTCCTGCTACAAAGGAATTCTCATTAAATCAATCTCAATTGGCCTATGTGTTTGATTATAAAGAGCTATTAGCTCCAAAAGCCCTTTATGCCATTCAGTCTAAAGGCTTAATCCCAAGAGTTGCCCATTTACCCTTTACTAGTAAGACCGCCACTGGTGAGCATGCTTTTAGCGCCGGAAGTATTGTTATTCCAATTGCATACCAATCAAAATCAGCAGAGGAGATCCTTCAAATTCTACAGGAAACATCAAAAGAAGTGGGAATTCAGATTTACGCAATCAACAATGGTTTTAGCATAAATGGGATAGATCTTGGCAGCAATAATATCAAGGTTATAAAAAAACCTGAAATTGCACTGGTGACAGGTGGAAACTGGACTGCCTTTGGGGAGGTCTGGTCATTATTGAATGATATTTATAAAATACCTGTCGTAAAGATAAAACAAGAAAATATTGATCGTGCTGATTTATCACGATATTCTTCCATCATTCTTACAGGTTCAAATTATAGTGAGGATTTTGCTAAAAATCTTTCCAATTGGGTAGATAATGGAGGAACGGTTGTGAGCTTAAGTACTGCCAATTCCTGGACTACAAAGGCTCTGTTCCCTAAACCAGCTTCAAACAAACAAGAATCAAATCAGGTCCAAAATTCTTCTGCAGATCAACTTGCCCGAATCTCACGCAATTCTTCAGAAAGGTTGAACGGAATTATTATCCGTTCAAATTTAGATTTGAAAAACCCACTTGCCTTTGGAATAACGGACAGTTCCAGATACAGTTTGAAAACAAGTGTCATAGGTTTAGACTCTAATTTTATCGAAAAGACGGTATTAAAAAGTACGGACACATTAATAAGTGGTTATGCCGAAGCAGCAACATTAGCAAAATTGAAAGGAAATATTATCGTTGGCACAGCCAGCAAAGGCAGAGGATCTGTCGTTTTTTTCGCGGAATCTCCTGCTTTTAGAAACTATTGGTTTTCAAGTAGCCGACTACTTATAAATGCATTATTTTTCGGAGGAAGTACAGGACAAAGAAGGTTCTAAATCTCGATTTTAAAATAGGGATTATGCAAAATAATAATGGAGGGAAAATTCCCTCCATTATTATTTATAAAAACTCTGATTAAGTTTACACAAACTTGTTTTCTTGAATAACAGCCCGATAATAAGATAAACGCTCCTCCAATAAACATATGTAATTTTCTTTCTCTTGAATAATTTTTATATAATAATCACCCTCAGTACTAGAGGATTCAATCTGATTTAAATTTTGAGATTTACCCGGAAATAACAAATCTTGAAGACTGATATCAAATATTGCTGCAATTTGCATTAGTCTACCTAAATCCAATCTTGTAATTCCATTTTCGATATTTTGGTAGGCTTTGATAGAGATATGCAGCCTTTCCGCAATAACAGACTGCGAAAGTCGAAGCGCTTTCCTTCTTAGCTTTATTGCAAATACAATATCCTCTTCTTTCATGATCGAATGTGTTAATATAATAGGTAATACCAATCCTTATGAAATTCTCTACTATTTAGCCTAAACTATCCTCATAATACCTTGGATGTATTATGTTAATGATATACTGATGACTGTAAAATTTTAGAGTTCTTCTTAAAACACAAATGCTTGCAGAATTCCCCAAGATGAAGTAGCTAAAATCAGAAGGCTCACTAAAATCAATAATACTTTTGGCTTGATCCTGGAAACCAGATAGGCTCCAAAAGGTGCTGCTATTACCCCGCCCACGACCAATCCTAATACAATATCCAAATGTTGAACACCGAGCACAAAAATGAATACAGCAGTAGCAAAATAAGTCACAAAGAATTCCGCAGTATTAACTGTGCCGATTGTATGTCTTGGACTATGTCCTTGGCTTAGTAGATTAGAAGTAACGATAGGTCCCCATCCACCTCCACCAATGGCATCCAATAAGCCCCCGAAAAAAGCTAATACAGAAGCATATTTAGTTTTGGGCTTAACATCTTTTTTCTTACCAAAAACTTTACTGAAAATATAAATTCCCAGAATGAATAAGTAAATCGAAATATAAGGACTAACAAGCGATCCGTCCAGCACTCCGGAAAGTAGGTAGGCACCAATAGATGCACCGATAGCTCCGGTAATTACAATTTTAAAAAACAGTGCTTTATCAATGTTGTTAAAACGTATATGAGAAAGTCCAGACACACCCGTCGTAAAGATCTCAGAGGTGTGCACACTAGCAGATGCTAATTTTGGAGGTATTCCTAACGCCATCAATAAACTCGTACAGCTTAATCCGTAGGCCATCCCTAATGCCCCGTCGATAATTTGTGCAATAAAACCGACTAAAATAAATAAGAAGAAGGTACTATCAAATCTTAATTCATTATTTTGATAACCATTGATTAAGATATACCCGAGATAGGAGACAACAACAATCTTTAATGCTATAATAATCCAAGCTACCCCGGAAATTGAACGATCTGTATCGACAGCCAATGCCGGTTCTTCGATTACTACTTCTGCGCTTTTATTCATATATCTCTTCTCATTTTTAAGGTTTTTATACTCGTTCTCAACTTCATCTCAATCAGTTGTGAGAACAAATATAAAATAATTTTTTAAAAGTATACTAAAATGATAGACTTTATAGGGAAGTAATATTACGCACTCAGAAAAAAGGATATATTCAATAAATTATTCGAAGGAATAATAAACATGTAGTTTTGAGGAGTTAGGGTTTATTGGGGGAATAAATGTAAAATCTAAGCCTGAGATTGGCTTAGATTTTAATCTTTTTTAAGGTAATTGTCTATTGCATGTCGGACATTTCCGTAATGCTCAAGGAGCCATTCAGCATCTGCTTGGCTAGCACCTGTTTCTATCATAATCATACGAACTCCTCTCGCCACTAATTTGTGATTAGAAAGTTGCATATCGACCATTTTATTTCCTTTTACTCGCCCTAGTTTGATCATGACCGAAGTACTAATCATATTAAGGACTAACTTTTGAGCTGTTCCAGCCTTCATCCGAGTCGAACCTGTCACGAACTCCGGCCCAACAATAATCTCAACAGGATATTGTGCCTCTTTCGCTATTAAAGAGTCCTCATTACATACGATACATCCCGTTATTAACCCCTCTGCATTTGCTCGCTTAATACCGCCTAATACATAAGGTGTAGAACCCGAGGCTGCCACACCTATCACCACATCGTTTTTACCAACACCTTGTTCAGATATATCATTCCATGCCTGTTCCGTATCATCTTCTGCAAATTCCACAGCCGAACGGATTGCTTTGTCCCCACCGGCAATCAATCCATGTATCCAATCGGCTGGGACACCAAAGGTGGGTGGGCACTCCGAAGCATCAAGAATTCCCAATCGACCACTTGTTCCAGCTCCTATGTAGAAAATTCTTCCTCCGGCTTTCATCTTTTCAACAGCTATATTAACCAACTTATCAATCTTTGGTATGGCTCGCTCAACAGCATAAGGAACTGTCTTATCCTCTTTATTTATGTTGCTCAGTAATTCAAGGGTTGACATGGAATCCAAATCTTGATAATAGGATTCCTTTTCTGTTATTTTATTCATAGTCAGTTTGCTAAGGAAAGTATCTCCCAATTTTGCTTAATGATTATCCCAGAGGTTATAAGGCCTCTGGGATTAATATTTCATTTGCTCTACGAAGCAATGCATAAACATGCTTCTTAGGATTTATTAAATGATTTCTTACGATTTCATGTATTCGCTTCTATCTAAATCAGATCCCTGACTCGGAAATCCTTAATAAAAACTTGTAAACCAGGCCAATTTTGGAGAATATGTTCCAGCCTCTCCAAAATTACCATAGCAGTAAATGGTTAAGCATCTCCCTTTAACTAGTGTATAACTTGTGATGTTTAGGACAGAAGAACCGTCTGCAGCATTTATAAGTTTATATTCATTTGCTTGTCCTGGATTATCAATCGAGATAAAATCAGAAGCTTCACCATAAGGCAAATTATTGACTAGAACTTTTTCAACATTCACATGCTCCAATGTGAGCCCGGAAACATCATTAAGTAGATTCACTAGACGAATATAAGTTTTGGAAGTATCCGGTGTTGGCGTTGGGCGTTTGTCCTCAATAAGTGTATAGTTAGAAATTTTCTTGTTCGTTGCATCATATTTGCTTGTAAACAATGTGTACTGCTTCCCGTCTTCCAAATTTAGGTTCTGATCCAATACTGTAAGATCAGCATCTTCACTTGCAGCACCGGCAACTTTAGCCTTTAGATTATAGGCAGCTGCATTATTGACCACAAGGTATCCCAAATCTGGGTAGAGTCCATTGTATCCATATCCATTATTTATACCGGTAGCATTGTTCACTCCCGTAATCTTCTTATCATTAATAAAAAAGTTTACTGCCGGAGCTTCCGGGGCAACGGTAAGAATCTTTAACCGAATCGCATTGTCTTGTGGAATCACATATTCAGAACTTTCAACAAAGCTTTCTTTCTCACAAGAAGCGAAGGTTCCTGCTATTAATAGCAGGAAAAGGCTTTTTATTATATTGATTGCTATTTTCATTATTTCTAAGTTTAGTCTGCTTTAGAGAACCATGTTTCATAAGTGTGGAAATCCTCCTGATCGCCGCCTATTTTTTTAAGTGCCTCTAGGTTGTAGATATATTCAGAGTTCCATCTCGGACGATAGCGATAAGCAGGATTACCATTGTTATAATCAGAGAGACTTTGGATGATAAATGCTCCTTCATAAGGGTTATTGCCTTTGGCATCACCAAGGAAATAGTGATAGCGCCTAAGGTCTGACCATGTTTCAACAAAATTAAAACCCCATACTGCTATGTACTTCTGCAGCATAATAGCCTTAAGGGTCAGATTATTACTACTTTGGACAACTGATTTTGAGGACATGTAATCCGTTTTCTGTGAAGAAGTAATGGATTCTCCCAATTCACCTACAAAATCAATACTTGCCTCAACACCGTTAAGATAAGCCTGATAAGCAGTGGTTAGATCACCTTTATGGAAAGCAGCCTCTGCTTTAATAAATTGAAGTTCCGAATATGTCATCAATGGATATGGAGCGTCATCCATAAACAAGTACTTACCATTTCCAGCCCCAGGATTGGTCGTATGTATTCCTCCCCAAGGGTTTGGTAAAGACATGGGATTAGCTATTCCACCATTTGGAGCTCCTGCTCCCTGATTTGTGCCGCGAAAAACACTATCAAGAGAAGCTGTGATCATACTGTTCCTTCGAGGATCGATGATGGTATCTTGTTCTGCATTTAACAGGGTTCCGTTCAGTAGATTATTAATTAGATTGCTCTGACGATAGTTTGAAAGATTATTCCGCATGGGACCGAAAAAATTCGCATTATCCACAATTGTACCGTCAAATGGTACCATGAAATTATCCGAATTACTCGCTAAAGATTTGTTCACATACTCTATCACTTTGTCAGGATCATAAGAACTTTTATTAGAGAGATTATTAGCATTCCTTGCCAATAGACCATAACAGAACTTTATCCATTTCTCTGAGCTACCGTTGTAAACCTGATCCGACGCACCCAAGCCTGCTTCATTCCCCACCCCATCTGTTCGCTGAAAGTAAGAGATAGCCTCATTGGCAAGATTAACTACATGGTCATACACTTCTTTTTGCTCTTGATAATCGAATGAAAAACGTGTATCATCAAAGGCTTGATCTAAAATGATTTCTCCATGATAATCTGTAGTTGTTTGCCAGCTCCAAGCCTGTACGGCTTTTGCCAATCCAACATAATTGTATTGCTGCTTTGTTAAACCATCTTCAACAATAAGATTCAGGTTTTCGCCAAGACCATAGTAGTTCTGACGCCAGATTTCACCTGTTACATCAGAATTTGCTCCCGGCCAGCCATGCAGCTCGGCCCAATAATTTGCTGAGGTATAGCCCCAAGTCTGTATTACTAAACCTAAATAGCGCGCATCGAATTGCACCCCTCTTGTCATAGCAGAAAATACCGGCGGTGTAAGTGCCTTAACATCGGCTATTTGAGGTGTTGCGGGATCCGAGTTAATGTCTAAATAATCCTTACAACTATTTAAAGACATCATTCCAAGGAGACCCAATATGATTGTTTTATAAGTTTTCATTTCTCTATGTTTTTTAAAATCCAATCCTAAAACCAAAATTGAAACCACGAGGCATACCTACTGATCCATAGTCAATACCTGTCCCTCCAATACCTCCCGAGGCGGCACTTAAGGAGTTCACCTGTGGATCGACTCCTTTATAATTTGTCAACAGTAATAGATCTGTCCCAGTAACGAACACTGAAGCCGATTTAATAGATTTACTACTAGTAAACAAATGATTAGGCAATTGATAGGAAAGAGTAATATCTTTCAATCGCATCCAATTGATATCTCTTTCAATGAAGTCCTCCTCTGCATAATTAGCCGAATAGTAAGAAGTAGTAATGTATGGACGAACCTCGATGTTATTCTGGGTAGGATTGTCGGTATTCTCTAATCCATCTCTTAGAACTCCGTTTATAATACGGGGAACTTCTCGATCTACGGTTAGCTTAGACAGACCTCTGGTGTATAGATAAAGCTCTGTTGCATTAAAGATATCTCCTCCTTTACGGAAATCGAGAAGAAAGGAAAGATTGAAATTTTTATACGTAAAACTATTTGTCAGACCTAGGGTAAGATCTGGTGCACGATCTCCTAATTCTTCGAAATCAGCCGACCGAATAGGCATACCGTTGGATGGGTTAATGAGTAGATCACCCTTCTCGTTCCTCAAAAAAGCATATGCTCCGAATGAAGATACTGAAGACCCTGCATAATATTGAGTTCTAACATTCCCAAACAGCCAGGTATCTGACAAATACATTGTTGTTAGGTTTGCCGGCATTTCCAAAATCTTGCCTTTGGTACTTGCGATATTGGCCGAAATGTCCCATGAGAAATTCTCTTTCAGAATTGGCGTTCCTTTAGCTAATAATTCAAATCCCTTGTATTCAACAGTTCCGCTATTAATGTATTTTAACACCGCTCCAGTTGCGTAACTAAGCCGGGGAGCAACAATTTGCTTATCAGACTTCGTGTTGTAGTAAGAGAAATCAAAACTCAATCTGTTTTTGAAGAATGCTACCTCCATACCGATTTCTTTTGCCGTGGTAAACTCTGCTTTAAGTTCACGGTTCCCAGCGGTGACATCCGTCGCAAAACCGCCTCCTGTAGTAGTTTGAGCAACCAATTTGGTTTGTGTTATATAAGCAACCCGTGCGTCTTTACCTGATTGTCCCCAAGAAGCACGTAATTTTCCAAGGCTAAGCCATGGTATGTCCTTGAAATATTCAAGATCAGAAAAGACAAAACTCAACGAAGTCGCCGGGTAAAAAAATCCTTGGTTTTGTGTGGGTAAAGTGGACGATGCATCATATCTTCCTGTTAATGAAAGATAGATTACATCATATCCAAGCTCGGCATTGGCAAAAAGACCTACTTTTCGTTTACGAATATCGCTATATGCCACACGTTGCGTGGTTGGATCGGTATTATTGATCGAATAATAATTTTCTATGTAAAAGTTTTGCCCTCTGTTGGCATTGACTTCATATCGGCTGTCATTCAAATCTGCTCCAATACGAAGTACCGGTTTAAACTTCCCAAAATCCTTTTTAATTGTAGTCAGGAATACACCGTTAACCAACAGATTTTGTGCAGCATAGGTATTGATAATACCACCAGTTGCTTGCCCGCTATAGGATTGAGGATGATAGGCTGACATTCCTGTATTCGTATAGGTGTCTACACCAAACTTTCCGGCAAAGCTCAACCAGTCTAAAGGCGTATAATCAATACCAAAGTTTCCTATCAAACGTGAGTTCTTATCATTATTTGGATTTTTATATGCTCCCCAATAAGGGTTATCCAGCTCATTACCATAAGTTCCATCCAAGCCAATAAGTCTACGGTTACCGTCTTCTGTTAAGTAATTCGCAACATCATCTGTTATTGCCCAAGACATTACCGATATCATGGGGCTACCAGCTCCCTTATACGTCTTATCTGTCTTACTATTGATATAGTTGAAAGATGCATTCATTTTCAGCTTCGAACTGATTGTTGAAGATCCGGTAAGCTTTACATTGAATTGGTCAAATCCGGTATTAGGTACAGTACCCTTTTGATTATCGTAGGTCGCAGTTGTTCTTAATGAAAGTAAATCAGTTCCACCTTCCGCAGTTATAGAATGTTTTTGAGTAAAACCCGGCTGGTAGAACTCATCTAGATTATTATAGAACTGAGTACCTTCGGGATAACGCGCCCCAAAATAGGTTCTGACGTTCTCATCGATAATGCCCGGGACTGAAGAACTACCAGGCCCAAACTCCATCTGATACTCCGGAAACCTATATACCTTTTCAACCCTAAAGTTGTTATTATAGGTAATCCTCGTAGCACCAGCCTTTGCTCGTTTTGTGGTAATTACCACAGCTCCTGACGCTCCCTCTGTACCATAAAGTGCTGATGCCTCTGGCCCTTTTAAGATAGTGACTGATTCGATCTCTTCCGGATTGATATCCATAGCTCGATTACCATAGTCATTATTTCGATTAAAAGAACCCTGCCCCACTAATGTATATTCGTCAAAGGTTTTATTGGAAATAGGAAGACCGTCGACTACAAAAAGAGGCTGGTTATCGCCATCAAGGGAAACTGCTCCTCGAATAATCATCTGAGCTGAAGCCCCCGGAAGTCCTGTGGTAGGTGTAATCGTAGCACCAGCAACTCTTCCCTGCAAGGAATTTAAGAAATTTTGCCGTTGCGTCTGGGCGATTTCAGTCCCTCCAATTGTCTGTGCAGAATATCCAAGAGCTTTTTTATCCCTTGTAATCCCGAACGCCGTCACTACTACCTCATTAATTGATTCCTCTGATTGACCCATTGTTAGGTCAATAGTAGCTGAGTTTACACTCCGCTCTGATGCAGTATAGCCGATACGCTGAAATCTCAATGTACTTCCTAGGGGGGCAACAATTGAATATCGACCCTGACTATCTGTTTGCGTCGATGTCGAAGATCCAACCAAGTGAACTGTTACACCCTCCAGCGGCCCTTTGCTATCAGATACAGTACCTTGTACCGTATGCTGGACTGCCTTATCCACCCGATAAAGCAACTTTGAATTGGGTAAGCCATAAACATCTCCCCTACCGTTTCCGGCAAATGAATTAGATACAGCAAAACTCAAAACAGCAGAAAAAAGTAAGGTTTTTCTCATTGTTTGGTTAAAATTGATGTTTAGTATTCGTTGTCTGTTTTTGATCCTTTATATAAAAAAGTCCCTTAAAAAATCGATGTGGCAATTTTTTGATAAGACAATAAGGCAGTAAACCCAAGAGCACCATATGAAAGGTATCCTGTTAAATCCGCTTTATGACTTATGCTTTTCATAATTTCACCGACTAAATAAAAAATGGTATAATCTTATCGTACTAGCGGTTATAGTTTCCGCAATTAAACTGGTTAAATTTATTAGGTGGATAAACAAAAATTCGATTTACTTAATTCAATTACTTTGTTCCATGAAACATATTATAAAAACAATCCTATGTCAGTATAACAGTCTATTGTTTTAGATACTTGATAATCGATTTTGGTGAATCATTAAATTCTTGGTCCGTTTTATTAGATAATTAGTTCTTCTGATTGTCTTCAATAATAATTTGTTAGCAAAACAAATTTCAAACTACTTATGATTACATATTTCTTTCTTGTATATAAGTTCCAGATGCCAGAACTTAACGCTAGTCATTTTTTATAAAATGCTGCTTTCATGAGTATATATCATATCGACAATTTGTATTTAAATATAAAACAAAAACGCACAATCATGCAAACATTTTTTCCTTTACTCAGGAAAAAAACCTTTAAAACACAAACAGAAGCAATATTTTTTTTGAGGATTAAGACAGCTTCTCATGTAAAACTATGCACTAAGAAGCAAAAACAAGGGAAGTATGATTATTTAAATAAGTAGATTGAGAAAAATATATTTAGAAAAAAATATGTAACACTAAATGATAGACTTTATAGGGAAGTAATATTTTGCACGTATAGATAATAAATAAAACAGTACTATTAAAATAAAAGAGGCTGTATCATAAATAGTTGATACAGCCTCTCCTTATTCCAAGAATTATTTAAAGAATCTTACCATTCAATTGACTGATCTTCGTCTGGGATCTGTGTGTTCAACTGTCGTTCAAGAATCAAAGAACCTGAAACAATATAATTTATGGCAAAATTTGGAACCATAGTATAATCTGTAAATTGATAATCGATATTATTGATCGTAATATAACGATGCAAAAGATATGGTCTAACAGCATCCATCTGTTCAGAAATGGTATAACTTGCATCTTTATTAACCTTAAAATTCATTTCAGGATTATCAGACCAGAAAGTTACACTTCCGGTCTCATGGAAGGTTGCATAAACTTTATATTTGCCTCGGTCTTTTCTCTCCTCATCGATATTTCCCGCATAAAAGAAAATCGTGCTTTCATCGACAACATAACTCCTTATTTCACTCTTTACAATCGGCGTTTCGTCTTCATAACCTGACATACTAACCTTTAATGCCGTACCACTGTATGTTCCAGAGTAATCGTTAAACGGATTAATTCTTAACAAAGCTTTTCGGTAATGCTTACGAGGATGTGCCTGATAATTATTAGCGGGATCATCAAGAATTGTTAACGGAAGAACCCACTTCTCTGTCATGTCGATGTCTTTCAATGTAAAGTCAATATTTAAAAGTGCAGTATTTTCACCTGCTTTAATATTAACAGTCGTTGGGAAAGAAAAGAAAGAACTATTCAATTCTCTGAAATAAAAATCCTCACGATTTTGGAATCTTTCAAAGTTCAAAACTTTCAAAGTATCGGGATCAACTCCGACATGTACATTGATTTCTGGGTTTTCAAAAGTAGAACCGCTAACTAGTAGTGGCTGTTGGAAAGTTGTCTTTTCCTGTCCTCGATAGCGAACATAGATATTTGAGATCCCCTCGGTTTCTAAAGGAGCTTTAAAGGAAACATAATGTTCATATTGCTCTTCTTTCCACTCATCGTTACACGCAGTGAACATAGCAAATAAGGACAAAATGAGACATGAAATATATGACTTTTTCATCTGATTCATAATTTAGTTAATCGTTATAGGTCCAGCCCGGATTCTGTGTCAATCGTTTATTTCGCTTAAGTTCAGTATGGCTTATTGGCCAGAACCATAGCTTATCTGAAAAGGTAGTTTTCAGTGCCCAAACAGCAATAGGTTGGTGAAATAAATCCCTTTCTTGAACATTCATCAAGACATTACAGCCAAAAATTGGCAAAGCTTCCTCAACAGGTGCATCCATCCAGCGCCGCAAATCAAAATAACGTTGCCCCTCTCCCATGAGTTCAATAAATCTTTCTCGTTTTATTGCTTTCCTCAATTCAGTTTTGTTACCATAAATGGCTGATGAATAATCAGGAACTCCAGCCCGAATGCGAACGGGATGAATTCCTTTTTGGATCTCATTGAGATTCCTACTTATTGTATAAGGCGTCCCTTTCCATGAAGAAATATTAAAAGATCCGTCAAGTTCGTTAAGAGCTTCCGCATATATCAACAAAATATCTGCATAGCGTATAGCCGGTTCTGCTTTTTGGACAACTTTGGAAATACTCCCCCCCTCATACGTATCATTCTCATGTACATATTTCTTCATGCCAAAACCGGTTCGCAGCCAATAAGCGTTAGATGAGTTAAAACCATTTCCTTTATCATCATCACGATAATAAAACACTTGCTGGTTTCTATTGCGTTCCTGTGTTTCATTAAGCAATGTCCAGAAACTTCCGTTATAAGCGACAGATGCATAAAATCTAGGTTCTCTGTTGGCATATTGTAGAGAAACTCCCGGTCGCAATGGTTTATAATTTCCTGCATCATAATCTTCTTGTGAAACATACCCATTTAGCCGGGAAGATCCATTGCCCCGTCCAATCTCTTGATCTTTTCCGGGAGCATCTTTTCCGTCATTCATATAATAGGCGTCGATCAATTTTTGTGTCAACCCATGCGTATTCCATCCGATAGCAGAACGAGGCAATTGGTGAACAACCATCGCATCTATACCCTCGCTGCCTTGATTATTACCACGAGTAAAAATTAACTCCGGATTTCCAGATGCTGGCAACGTTCCGTCAAAAACCTGTGCATATGATTTTGCGGGATCAATATCCGCCCACCCCATAGGCCAACTGTTTTGAGAAAAGTTATTATCATTTGGAGGAACAATTGTAGCATTGTCACCGGTTTCCTGAAATGCAGCAGTATACAATCTATAAACTCCTAATTCCATAACATCTTTTGCTGCTGCGGCTGCCTTAGCCCATTTTTCCTCTTTATATTCCTGTGAAAGCAATCTATTTCCTTTATCATCTACCAATTTAGAAGCAAAATCAGCATTGTTTCCGTTAGCAATTGGACTTGCCGCATATAGAAGAGCTTTAGCACGGGTGGCCAATGCAGCCCCACAAGTAGGTCTTGCTGACCCATCCTGCCCCCGAGTCATCCCTAATCTTTCCATTTCTTTGGCCGCCTGCAACATTTCTTCAGCGATAAATTCTGCACATTGCTCATAAGTACTCCGAGGAATAGCGAGCTCATCATAACTCAGCGTATAGTCGATGCCTTCATCTGGTAATAAAGGTACTGGACCATATTTCTTCAATAGCAACCAATACAGATAAGCTCGTGCAAAACGCGCCTGCCCCCTATAATCTTCAATTTCAGCTTCAGTCATTTCTGTATTCATATAAATATTATGAATAAAGGTTGATGCATTTCGAATCCCTCGGTAACATTGCGTCCACGAAGACTGTTTGTCGCCCTCGGAATATTGACCCATTTTGAACATATTATAAGAAAGTTCATTCTTAGAGGGATCATAATCTTTATCACGATCACCATAATACATATCATCAGCGAAGTTAAAAGGAGTTATTCCCTTACTGGCAACCTCTGCATTTTCACCTTTCAATTCCTCAAAAACGTGAGCTAACCACTCCTCAGCATACACTTTACTTTCAAAAACCTTTTCTGTTGTTAGCCGATCCTTAAAGTATTGACCTGACTCCAGGTAATCCCTTTTACAGGAAGATACTACCATGCCTGTTCCTAAGACAAGCAATAACACTATATATATCTTTTGCATTTTATTTCAATTATAGGTTAACACTGATACCAAACGTATAGGATTTCGCTAATGGATACTCCTCTCCGCGCGGACTTGCCAACTCCGGATCCCACAGTTTAAACGGAGACCAGGTCAATAAATTTGTACCCACTAAAAACAAACGGATATTATTGGTTTTAATCCTACTGGTGAAGCTTTTCGGTAAGCTATAACCAATATCTAATGTTTTCAGACGGACGTATTGACCGTTTCGAAGCCAAAAAGTGGATTCCCGGAAGTTATTTGGATTAGAGCCGTAACTTAACCTAGGATAAGAGGCATTAGGATCCTCTGTGGAGGGGTCTCCTGAAAGATCCGCCGAAATCCATCGATTATCACCCATCACTCCTTTCATTACTTGTCCCCATTCTCCCTCACTGAATGCATAAACCGTTTTTCCGTAGGTGAAGAAAGTGGACTTACCTGCTCCTTGGAAAAGCACACTCAAGTCGATCCCTTTCCAGCTGGCGGACGCTCCCAAACCATAGATTAAATTAGGGCGTCTTGTGGCACCAATGGCTACCCGATCGCCATCATCAATAATCCCATCTCCATTAACATCCTTGTATTTGATATCTCCTGGCTGATAAACTCCGAACATTTGTTTTGGACTATTACGGATATCCTCATAGTCCTCAAAAAGACCCATCGCAATAAGACCCTTAGCTTGATCTACCCTATATCCTTTGCTATTCTGATATCCATAGACGTTGTTTTCTTCATCTATTTCAGTGATTTCATTTTTACTGTAAGTAATATTACTTCTTGCTGATAAGTTCAAGTCCCCTATTTTGTGCTTGTATTCAAATCTTCCCTCAAAACCTCTAGATTTCACTGCACCTACATTAGCTCTTGGAATACTTTGTAATCCAACCATAGCAGGCAGATAGTTTCTGGACATGTAAATACCTTCACGTTTTTCATCGAAGAACTCAAAAACAGCAATAACTTTATCATGGAATAAGGATAAGTCAATTCCTAAATTTTGTTTTGTTGCCATCTCCCAGGTTACATAGGGTGAAGCCACCTGGCTATAGGCCATTCCTCCATAAGAACGGCTGAAACCGTAATCTGCCCATTGATAGCCATTGTCAGGAAACTGGCTTATGCTGTATAGATATGGAAAACGTTCTCCGCCCATTAATTGATCATTTCCAACCCTTCCCCATGAATAGCGGATTTTAAACATATTTATCCAATCTACTTTGTCCTTTATGAAGGCCTCTTCTGAAACATTCCAAGCGGATGAAATAGCAGGAAAGAAACCATATTGTTGACCCGATGCAAAATTTTCCGACCCATTGTATCCAAAATTAAAATCAACAAAATATCTGTTGTCATAATTATAGGTTGCCCGTCCAGCCAGCGCTTGATTTCGTCTGGAAATTCCATTCTTAATATCATCGCCCAAATTCACCGTCTGAACCAACGCATCGCGTGTAAATCTAAGAACCCCGCCTAAATAATGTTTTCCCAAATTCTTATCGTAATTCAGCATCAAGTCATAGAATTCTCTTCTATTCCCACTTGCCGAACTTGATTGATACATTTCCTGAGGATCTGAAATATGGCTAAATACAAGATTCCCATTTTCATCTCTTGCCCGCTCAGCTCTCCACTGTTCAGGCCATTTCAACCGACGAATAGTATTACTATTATTGGTATCAAAACCAAATATCCCTCTTAAGCGTAGACCTTTGGTGATAAAATCAAAATTCTGTTCTACAGTTACATTCGTTTGAATATTATTATTCCAATTTTCGTTAAAGCCTGTCTGTGTTGCCACTACCCATGGGTTCGTCTGATTTCCTGTCCCGATCGCCGGAACATAACCATTGGAATACATGATAGGGGTTCTGATTGGTGAATACCCGAAAAGAACTCCCCAGAAATCATTATCTCCAATTCCCGGACTGTTACGTTTATCTAACGATCCCGAAACACCCACTTTCATTATGGTAGATTTTGTGACATTGATATCTGTATTTAAACGATAGTTATATCTTTTAAAATTTGCATTCGTATTGTAATCATTCCGCAGAGTTTCATCAGTTTTATACATACCACCCTCGTCGATATAACTTCCGGAAACGAAATAGCGGGCAGTTGCTCCCCCACCACTCATATTCAGGTTCGCGCGATAAGTCATTGCCCCTTCTTTCAACAATAGGTCTTGCCAATCAACGTTCGGGTAAAGATCAGGATCCAAACCTAATCGTAGAATCTCCAATTCCTCAGGTTGATAAATTGGTTCATAGTTTCTTGTGATACGAGACTCATTCAATAAACTCGCATAGGTAATCCCATCTTCAAATTCCGGGGTAATTGTTCTCGAATTATAAATAGTTTCATCTTTGATACTAATATTAATCTTCCCTTCTTTTCCTCGCTTGGAAGTTATCAAAATAACTCCATTTGCTCCTTTAGAACCATAAATGGCCGTTACCGCAGCATCCTTTAACACTGAAATAGATTCAATATCCTCAATATTAACGTCATTGATATCACGCTCAATATTATCAACTAATACCAAAGCGCTATTCCCGCCTCCAAAAGTGGATATCCCACGAATCCAGAACTCAGAAATATTCTTTCCAGGCTGCCCTGACTGCATCATCGCCATAATTCCGGGTACATTTCCTGCTAAAGCATTTGATAAACTAGAGGTTGGGTTCGCCTTTAGATCATCCACATTCACAGTCGTTACAGCCCCCGTAAGTGTCAACTTTTTCTGAACACCTGTTCCCGTAACAACAACCTCATCCAGCTCACTTACCTCTGCATCTTGCATCGTTGCATTAATAACAAAATTATCCTTTATCAGAATCTCTTGTTTTTTATAACCAACATGTGAAAAAATAAGTGTTTTGTATTGTTCTACTTTGATTTTATATTGACCCTTGTTATCCGTCGCAACACCTAATCCAGGCACATCTTTTACGGAAACACTCACACCAATCAAGGGTTCGTTTTTTATATTGACAACCGTCCCGCTTACCTCAACTGTTTCTTGGGCCGATACTTTCATTGTGAAACCAACAATCAGGATACACAATATTAAAAATTTGTTCTTCATATCAATCTAGGTTTGGTTCCTCTGTTTCCTCCGTTTGGTTCATTTCTTCCAAGGCTATTTTCCGAATCCGACGATTTTCCTGATCGCCTATATAAAAGGCTCCCTCCTGCTCATTATAAGCAATGCCTGATGGACGATCAAACCGAGCTTCTTCTCTTAAATCTCCATCCACATAGCCATAAGGATTACCATTAAGACTAGAGCTTCCTCTTCCGGCAAAAGTAGTAACACTTCCTTCCGGAGTAAGCTTACGAATTGCATGATTCATCTGATCGGTAAAATAAAAATCATAAACATCCGTCTTGCCTGCTTCCTCATATTCTGTATTCTTAACAAAAACACCTTGGTATGGACTATTTAACCGGACTGAAGAACCTACCCCGTCCTCATAACCATTTCCCCTAAGCTGTCCACAAACAAGGTAAGGCTGATTGAAGCGTTTCTTTTCCCAATTGTAATCTACTCTCAGGATGTAGTGTTGGTTGATCACATTGATGTAGGCATAATTCCCGCTCGGATGAATAAACACCTTATATTCCCATGAAGGATCGTGAACGACGAAAAGTGTTTCATAATCTTTATCTCCGAGACCTTCTTCAAAATATTTATTCAGATCAAAGCGAAAAAATTGTCCTTTCTCATAACTGTTGAAATACATTTCCCCATTTATCGGATGTATAGAAGCCCCATTACATTGTTTATAGCGCGTGAGAATCTCCATATCTTGCCAGTTCCGATCTCGGGATAGCCGATAGGTGGCACGGTCATTCTCTCCCCCACGATCTTCCGCAATAATCATGTATTTGTTGTCTATCGTAAAATCTACGCTTCGTGGACGATCAAAATCTGAACGTTTTTTAGTAACTGTGCTATCTTCAAAGTTGATGAGGTAAAGACCATTGTTGCCATCGAAAGTTACCCAAAGATGTTTTGGATTGACAGGGTCAAATTTCATAAATGAAGCATTCCAAAATCCACTAGCCATTTTAGTGGGATCACTATCTTTAAATTTCCCATCCCGCCAAGGCTCATCTCCTCTAGCATTACGATAACCGATGACAGTCGAGACTACCATCTTTCGCTGGTAATCAAATGCTATAGCTGACTTACCGCTAACTTTTTTATCATTGTTGGATACCAAAACTTCGATCTCACCACCAAAAGCTTGTCTTGGTACTAGACAATAAAGAGAGTTACCCTGTGTGCTGATAACAACGGCCTCTTTTCCACCGATCAAGACTGTAATGTTCTTGGGGTCCGTACCGAAGTTTTCACCATATATTACCAAGCGCTGTCCCATTCCTCCCTCTTTAGGAAGAAAATCAGACACCACCACGGGTTTTGAGGGATCAAAAGGGATCGCCTCTTGACTGTTTGAGGGCTCGTCCTTACAGCCGCTCATAAACCCAAAACTTAGTGTCATAATGGCCCAAAGCAGTCTGCTCAGGAACCAATTATTCCTTTTAATTACTTGTTTTGACATCATAATTTAGAAATTAGTTAGTATTAATTATCAACCACTTAAACTCCCACATCCAACTCTCCTGTTTCGGATGTACTGTTAAGTGGTCGGGAAAATATTTATTTTTTATTTTGGTTTATTTTATGGTCTAACAGGCGCATATAATATCCTCCAACGACTGATCTAGCCTTGAAATTGATCATCTTACCTGTTTTGGTATCATGCCAATCACTTAAAGGAACCCTCGAACTGGTTTCATTGGCATAATTATAAATGGGTTTAATGAGACTGTTGAAGTCTTTTGGGTCACCGCTTAAACATGCTGACCACAAGACCCAATCAGATTTTGTATAATCGGCTCTGGAGTCTAAAGGAGCTCCGTATTTATTCTGCTTACTGCGATAGTAGGCCACTTCTGATTTGAAAACTTCTTTCGGAAAAATATCCATTGAGAAAACCTTATCCCAGATCAGGTTGTATTTTTGGCTCCATGTCCCTTCTTTGTCAAATGCTAACTTATAGTGATCCTGATCGTTAGCGAGTTTTTCCCATTCGATAGCCATAGTCTTAGAAAGATCAAAATAATGTTTTGCAATTGCATGGTCCCCTTTCATTGCCGCCATTTTGCTATATCCGGCAATAGCTAGAATCGCTTTAACCGAGAGATTGGCGTTATGAGCCAAATGTCCCGCAAAATCATCTGTACATAGCTGATTGTCCGGATCTAATCCTTTGTCAGCCAAATATTCTACCCAGGTAGTTAAGGTTTGCCAATGTTTTTGAGCATATGAGACATTTCCTTCTTTTAAACTAATGGCTGTTGCCAATAAGAGCATATTTCCAGCCTCTTCTACAGGCATGTCTTCCCCATAAAGTTGACCATTCGCAACAGGATACGTTCCGAGATCATGTGCCGGATAAGGTTTGTTCCATCTTCCGCTCTCACTGTAATAGAAGATTGAAGTCATCATTCCTTTTAATAGCTCAGGATTGTAAATAAGGAATAATGGTGCTGAAGGATAGGTAATATCTACAGTATTAATACATCCATTACTATGATTTTCTTTTGACAAGAAAAGTAAATTCCCCGCGTCATCTTTAATTAATTTATGCGCAGCTATTGCTTGTCTATAAGCTAATGCACATAATTCGGCATATTCTTTTCCTCCAGCCAATTGTGCATCTTGGAATAGTTTATTATCAAAAGCCTTCGCTTTTTCAAGCACTTGCTGCTGCTGAGAATGAGCTCTCTCAAAAGCTTGATAGATATCAAATTGACCATCCTTCTTCCAATAGGCCAAACGTCTTTTATAAAAATATTCGATAGCATATATATCGTCATACCCAATCATCAAAAATCCCGCTTGACCTTTCGTATTGACTGTTTTTAATTGATGTGAGAATGCCATTACGGTTTCATTTACATCACCGGTAGAAACAATAGGTTCTGATTGCCCTTTCCCTGCAACATGTCCTTCTTCGGAAAACCTCTTCTTTAGTTCAAAATAATTTCCAAAGGACAATTCCTTACCTGATTCTTGTTTGGACGCCAAATAGCCATAGCCCCAATCAATCCTTACACCATCGCCCGTACGTTTTGTAAAAGGTTGATCTATTGTCCCTGTTTTGATATAATTAAATCCGTTTTTACTTTCAAACGCAGTACTTACCGGTTGAGATGTTTCATGAACGGCAAGGGCCGGAGTTGTTTCAAAATACAAGGAAACCTCATGATCTTTTTTATCCAAAGATTTAACTTCATACGAAATATAGCTTATGGGAGTGGAGAGTAAATCAAGATCATCCATTAGTAAAGGGGAAGTAAAAACCAAATTCAACTCAACAGGTCCACAATCAAAACGATAATAAGTCTGGGTGGGCATAACATTGACTGATTTTTGTGTAGCCAACTGATCAAAATCATACTTCTTTTCCGCTTTCCTATAAAGTCCGAAATCAACATAACCACCACCGGTAGTATTATGACAATGAACTGCAATTACATTTTTTCCCTTTCTTAGCAGCTTCTTTGCGGTATCATTAAGACTGAAACTCACATTGTTATTCCAGGAATAATCTGTTTCGATAAGTTTTGTCCCGTTTAAATAAAGAGAGAACACATCATCATGAGAGTAATTAATTACCAAATCATCCTGCACAGAGAAATTCTCTAATTCAAATGATCTTCTGATATAGAGGTCTTTCGTGTTCCAAATCGTTTTAGTTTTTGGCATATCAGAAGTTCCAAATGCTGCTTGACCAACCTTCCAGCTTTTATCATCATACTGAATGGACGTCCATTCTCCATCTGGTTTATCAAATGTATACTGAGCAGACCAGGACTTAGAATTGCTCGAAGGAATGATCTCAAGCAATTGCTCCCTGTCCTTACCCATAAAACGATAATTTTTGCCATCAACCCTTATAACACCTAAAATAGGATGATTCTCGCCTGTCCAATGCTCTGTATTGCCATCTGTAAGGGTATTATAAGGAGACCAGATAGAAAAATAAGGATCGGAAGTAACAAGAGGCACAGAAGGAGCACGCAAGGAAACATCATAATCACTTTGGTATAAATTCTGCCCAATACTTTGCTGACAGAACACGAGAAGTAATAAAAATAAACTCGCTTTCATTTAAATAGGTTTGGTTAATGGTTCTTAAAATTCTGAAAAAATAATCAGTAATAATTTCGCTAAATGGTATTAGCTTTTTAAACATACAAACAGCTATTCTGTTTATAGTTAAAGCGCTAATGGATTGATTTTTTTGTTAGTATATTATAACTTTAGGTTGGTCTGAACGGTAGATCAATTTAGCAAAAGTTATAATTGGTTCATAGTAGATGCTGAAATAGAAGCTAAGCTTAAAATCAGGACCTGATTAAACAAATATAATTTTGCAGACAAACATTTCCAACACATTTTTATTTAATCCTAATTTGTAATACAAAAGTTACAATGCTTGTTGATTAGTAAAACAGCTCATTAACAGGCTCTGTTCATTTAATCAATCTTTTTCCCTATTTTCATTCCATCCAAAAAACACCTAGACTTTTAACAACATGTTTCGTTTTCTAATCTTTTGCGCAATCCTATTTCCTTTGATATTGTCTGCACAGCAAAAACCTACCGATATCCTGTTCACTCGTCAAGCCGTTAAAAGGATTATTTTTGATTCTGATCAGCAGATTCCGTTGGCAGAACTCAATCCAGGTAAGTTAATAGGAATAACGGCCATGCACCCTCAGCTCGAAAAAACCAGCTCTATACCGCAGATTGACATCGATAAAGGACGTTTAATTTTTTCCGCTGATAATGAATCCGAATCCTCACTTTGGTTAGGCGGATTTAATCCTTTTGCTTGTTATAGTATGGGAATTGATGATTTTGCAGCAAAGGGAAGTTTGGGGTATGAGTTTTCCGATGATTCAAGAGAAAACAGGTTTATTGTTAAAATCAATGCCGAAAATAATCGGTTGAAAGGAGTTCGGGTATTTATCCATAAAGAAGGCGCTGATCTACTGGACACATCGGTCCTCACGCTAAATAAAGAGCTTGAAATAAAAGGTGGAAAACTGATCTTACAAATGTTGGGCAGTGGCTTGGTATTATACCTACAACAGGATAATCTCCCTGAAGTTATTGGTCAATTTGATTATAATCAATACTTAGATCTTCGAAAAAAATCCATTATTCAGCGTTTCCATACGGCCATCTATACCGAGTTATCTTCAGGAAAAATCAGCATCAAAAAGACAGAAATTACGCTTAATGCAGGTATGGGTCTAGCGGATATCCGGGCCATTACCTACGAGAATGGAGATCCCTTTCTGGATCAGGGGAAACTATGGTATACCATGACGATACGTGGTCGAGCTTTACCGCATCATCTTCAAGGAGTTTTCAGTATGAATCCCAGCAGCTTTGACATCAAGCTGGAAGGAATCATCGTCTTTGATCAGGAGGATGGACTCTTGCGGAATGAAGTAGCCTCACACATCTTCTATGACCGGAAAGCGGAGATGTGGAGAGGGATTACCACTGGATTTAGTGCATATGCCAATTTACAACAAGAGAAGAAACAACTCCTGGCTGTTGAGAGTAAAAAAGACCCAAGGTTTGGCTACTCTATCATGAAGTCCTCCCCTTTTGGGATTGTCGGTGATATCGAAGATCCACATATTATTTACGATCAAAATGCGCAAAAGTGGCGCCTCCTGGCTTGCGAAAATATCGATGGATACAAGGCCGTTATGATGGAATCCAATGACTGGAATAAAGGTTATACGAAAATAGCTGGTCCGGTAAATCATAATTCCACCGGAACCTCCATTCAGAAAATAGATGGCACACTGTACTGTTTCTCGGGAAGTTCAGAACGTTCAATATTTATCTATACTTACCCTGATCTCAAGGAAGTGGGGACTTTAAAAATGGATCTTCCTCCCTGGGACAAAGATGCCAATACGCGAACATGGCCCAATGTTGTCCAGCTCCCTGAGGGATATCCCATGAAATATATCGCATTGATGATGGACAGGTTTAACTACCCCGGAATGACTGGACCAAATTGGACGTACGGAGCCCTTTACCTCTATCACGGCTATTAATCAGATCTCAATAGAGAAGAAATTGGTATAGATCGTATTTTTTTACATTAACTAGAAAGCATGTCAGTAATATACACGAGTGAAAATATAATAATCAGGGAATTTCTTCCCTCTGAAAGAGCGGCATTTTGTGGTTTCTTTGAAGACGATAGAATTACTCGTTTTCTTCCAAAAGTAAGTTTAGAACAATATGGAAAACTCTTTGATGCCTCCTTACAGGATTATCAAAAAGGCCCTTTCGGACGCTGGGGAATCGTGTATACAAACACAGAGGAGCTAATCGGAAATTGTCTTTTACGACCTTTAATGGAACAACCAGAGGTAATGGAGATTGGATACAGTATAAAACCGGACTTCTGGGGTAAGGGTTTAGGAACTGAAATAGCGACGGCACTTGTAAATTATGGCTTCTCTAAAACAAATGCCGATGAAATTTCCGCCCTTACGGAAATAGAAAATATAAGTTCTCAAAAAGTACTTAAGAAATCCGGCTTTTTACAGAAAGAAAACAGGTCAAGAAATGATATCGAACTTAGCTTCTTCAGCATAAAAAGAATGAAGGAATAACTCAACAAACCGTTACTTCACTAATCTTCTATTTTAAGCTTATCCTTTTAAGACTAATCCATCAACATACTGACTATTAAGGCTATAAAAAATAAAAACTCTAATAATATTTGGTAAATTGACCTTATGAAAAATAGATTTTACACTATATACCTTTTTCTTAGCTTCTGCTTTTTATATCCACTGATTGGTACTGCTCAGGTAGGTACAAACCATGGCTTTTCCCAAGAAAGGCTGCAAAGGATTGATACAGTAATTACAGAGTATATCGACAGTAATTGGATTAAAGGGGCAGCTGCATTAATCCATAAAGATGATCAAGAGGTGTACTATAAGGCATTTGGAATTGACGGTGATAATCCACAAACCGCATTAAAAAAGGATGCTATTTTTAGGATTGCTTCTCAAACAAAAGCGATAACGACAGTAGCTGTGATGATGCTTTTTGAGGAAGGTAAATTCCTTTTGGATGATCCAATCTCCAAATACATCCCTGCATTTAAAAACCCACAAGTCCTGGAGACCTTTAATGAAAAGGACAGCACTTATACGACCAGACCAGCTAATCGGGAAATCAGCATCCGTGATCTAATCACGCATACATCCGGAATCGACTATGCCCAGATTGGCTCTCCACAAATGAAGGCCATTTATGAAAAAGCAGGAATAGTTGCCGGATTCTCGCCTAACAAAATAAATCTAGGCGAAATGATTGACAAGCTAGGACAGCTTCCATTGGTCCACCAGCCTGGAGAAAAATTCACTTATAGTTTAGGCATTGACGTATTAGGGCGCTTAGTAGAGGTGGTCTCCGGACAGAATTTAGCCCAGTTCTTTAAATTACGGATTTTTGATCCTTTAGAAATGGAGGACAGCTATTTCGAATTACCTAAAGAAAAACAGTCCCGTTTAGTTCAGGTATATACCGAAGATGAAAAGACAAAGAAATTAAAGCTATGGCAAGAAGACTCTTCCCCCGGTATGACTATAGATTATCCTATCAATGGGAATGGCTTGTACGCAGGTGGTGCCGGTCTCGTATCTACTCTTAAGGATTACTGTAAATTCCTGCAAATGATCTTGAACAAAGGCTCTTATAAAGGGAAGCAACTACTGGCAAGACATACCGTGGATATGATGTCGCAAAATCAGATTGGCGCCCTCTCTTTAGGAGAAGACAAGTTTGGCTTAGGTTTCCAGATAACAACCAAAGATGGAAGCAGAAAATTAGGGGTTTCAGAGGGAAGCCTTGCTTGGGGAGGATTCTTTGGTACCGTATATTGGGCTGATCCAAAAGAGCAAATAATAGGCTTGATATTTCTACAACAGTCTCCGCTTTCCCATGGAGAACTCGGCGATAAATTCAAAGTCTTGGTTTATCAAGCTCTTTTATAACTTCCAGTCCATTCTTAGCAATATTTAAGCGTTAGTTTTTTCAAACGGCCCTTCTTTATGGCTCTTCTGGCTAGGTAATTAAATAAGGGCTGTGCAATTTTTTGAACGCCAACCATCTGAGAGTTATTTAAATAAACGAACAGCGCAAGATCAGTTATTCTTTTAGGAGTACCGGATGCACTTGCCAAACCATCTCTTGCCAGCCCTTTCGATATTAAAAGAGCGCGCTCAAAATCTTTATTAGCAGGACTTGCTATCACTTTTATTAAACATACTTCCTTTGAAATATTGTGAAAATAATGTTTATCATAGGGATTAATACTCACGACATTGCCTTCGCTTAATTGAAATACCTCCTTATTCTTTCCGATTTCCAACGTACCCTTCAATATTTCAAAAGTCTCAGAAAACAATGTATGATAATGCCAGGGTGTTTTTTCATCAGGGATAATACTAAACTCAATAATACTATCCGGATGCATATCTGCTGATTGAAGGACTTTAATGTGCCCTACATGTTTCGTTTGTGCTATCGCGCTTTTGTTTGTCATTATCATAAACACTTAAGATTATGACACAAAATTCTACACTACTTCCACAAAATTCATGCACCTGAGTTAATAAATCACTTAACTATAGAAATCCGTCTGCGAATACGGCTCAACGATTGCGGTTTTACCCCAACATAAGAAGCTATATGATATTGAGAAATTCTTTGTAATAAATCAGGATGGTTTTTTACAAATTTCTCATACCTGGATTCAGGTGTATCAATGTAAAATGAGCTTAAATCTTGTAGGGTCTGTATAAAAACCTGTTCAATAATAAGCCTGCCAAAACGTTCGCCTTCCTTAACCGACTTATAGAATATTTCCAGGCCATGATGAGATATCTGCAAAATTTCGCAGTCCTCTAATGCCTGAATGCTTTTTGTTGACGGACTTTGTGGTATAAAACTTTCATTATTACAAACGAAATTGTTCTCCTGTGCAAAAGCGTACGTTTTCTCTTCTCCATCATGATTGATATAATAACGCAATAATCCTTTCAGTACAAAACCAACGTGCTTACAGACTTGTCCCTCTGATAAAAAGAAAGCCCCTTTTTCAATAGTTTTCCTTTTAAATAGTTGCTCTGTACAGGCAATCTCTTCCTGATCTAAGTTTATAAAAGATTTTATATTACTGATTAATCCATCATTCATATAGCAATGCTAGAAGTCCTTTACCCAAAACGTATTCAAAGTAAACAATAGTTTACGAAAGAAGGTTTTTTCTGATTTTTGCTCAACCTAATCCCAATTTACATACCCTAAGTATTCACTATCAGTCACCCTGTCACTATGGTCCGTAGAGAAAAAAGCCATATATAGATGATATTTACCGATATCAAAACCTGTCTGAAGCTTAATTTCCTGTTCCCCTGTGCTTAAGCTATTTCCATATAAAACATAATTGATAAACGCTTTTGAATTATTCTCCGGATAAGCTAATAGAGCACATCGAAAATCTCTACATTCCTGTTTAACTAAAAACTCCGGATCAACTTTCCATTTTACCAGAATAGATCCAGACTCCATATTGGGTAAGACACGAACATCATAAATAGGATTCAGCATATCTCTGCTAAAAGCAAATGTTTCCCAATTGACGGCCAATCGCTCTGGCAAAGAGAGAACAGCTGATTTTAAATTATATGACATTGCCGAATTATAGGCCGTTCTATTTTTAGAGATATAGGAAAAGCCAATTCTAGCAAGAGCTAAGACATTGAGCACATGTTGTTGAATAAACTTAAATTTTGACTGATTTGCCAATGTACTTTCGCTTCTATTCTTCTTCCTTTTAGGCTGGGGCAAACTACGTACATAGGTAATGCCTTTCCAATTACAAAAAACCGCGTTTCCTACTCGTCCTTTAAGTGTTCCGTTGATTCCATTTTTACTTATTGCCATATTTTCTACTTCTTAAGATGATGACCTAAAGTTACATTTTGAAGCACGACAATGGAACTGTTGTGAAATTATATTTCTTTTAAATTAATGTTAATTTAAATCCTACTTCTTCCCTATTTCATTCCTTCTTCATTGGATAAGGTATGGACGAGGTATGGACAAGGTATGGATGAAGTCCGAGAGAAACAGGCCCAAAAAGTGAAAACTATTAAGGCATAAAACAGAGGTAAAACCTATCAATCGGGAGCAAAACTTGCTTATTAGTTTAATTATCACTATCTTTGCAGCTCATTGAATATCAAACCCGGCAAAACAAACATCTATTTTTTGCTGAAAAACCCACGAGATTTGAAGGAAATAAGCGTTTTTGGCGGTGGAAGTTGGGCTACTGCTATTGTAAAGATTTTGACGGAAAATAAATTAAAGGTTAATTGGTATGTTAGAAATATTCATCAGGTAGATCAGATCAATAATACAGGTATTAATCCAAGATATCTTAGCTATCTCAAGCTCAATAAAGATTATATTCGGGCAAGCACGGACTTCGAGCAAGTTCTTCAAGCCTCTCCTTTACTTATCTTTCTAATTCCCAGTTCTCAACTCGAAAGCCTAATGGAGCAGGTTGATATAGAGATTCCAAAGGATCGATTTATCCTGACCTCCATTAAAGGTACCGTTGGAGCCAAGCAGGAATTACCCTCTGCATACATCGCCAATAAATTTTCTATTCCAACCGATCGTATAGGCATTATTGCCGGCCCTTGTCATGCAGAAGAGGTTGCAAAAGGCAGAAGAACTTACATGACTCTTGCCAGTAAAAACCTTCATATGATGGAAAGACTAAAGCCATTATTTTCCACTGGTTATATCAGTGTCAACATAAGTCAAGACTTATTGGGAATAGAATATGCAGCGATTTATAAGAATGTGGTTGGTGTGGTTAGTGGTATGGCAAAGGGTTTAAATTATGGCGATAACTTCCTGGCAGTGTTAATCGCTAATGCAATCGCTGAACTAGAAACGCTGATGGATGCCTTAGGAATGAAAGATACAAAAGTATCCAACTCAAGTTATTTAGGTGATCTTTTGGTTACGGGCTATTCCAATCATAGCAGAAATCGAAATCTAGGGGAACTGCTTGGTCAGGGTTTGTCGTTGGAACAGGCGATCTCAGCCATGAGCATGGTGGCAGAGGGTGTTTCAGCAACCATGGGTCTATTCCAACTCGCAAGCAAATTAAATATAAACTTACCCATACTAAATACGGCGTATCGGGTAATCTATAAACATATGCCGGTAGAAACAGAATTTAAACTATTAGAAAGGAACTTAGTATAATGTTATTAGCAACAGACTTAGATGGAACTTTCTTAGGCGGAATTATGGAAGACCGACTAAGATTATATAGAACAATAAAAGAGAATAACGACATAAAACTGGTATTTGTTACCGGAAGAGGATTAGAATCTGTTATCCCTTTACTGAATGATCCAATTATCCCAACTCCGGATTATATTATCGCGGATGTTGGCGGAACATTAGTCAATGGCAGAACCCTTGAATCCATAGAACCTATTCAGAGTGAGATTGAGAATAAATGGCCTTCTGTATATGATATACAACAGGCAATTTCAGCTATTCCGGATTTAATCTATCAGGATGTACCGCAGCAGCGAAGATGTTCCTTCTATTACAATGGAGATACTGCAGTGGAAAAGGTTAAGGAAATTGCGGACAGCTTCGATTGTGATGTCATTACTTCCGTTGATAAGTATCTGGATATTCTTCCCAAAGGCGTCAATAAAGGGAATACCCTTTTGAAATTATTGGATCACCTAAATATTCCCAATCAGGATGTGTTAGTAGCAGGAGATACTCTAAATGACCTGAGCCTATATCAAACAGGGCTTCATGGTGTAGCTGTAGGAGCGTCGGAACAAGGTCTTTTAGAGGCGATAGAAGATATCCCCCTAGCCTACACGGCAAAATCAAGAGGTGCCGGCGGAATTATAGAGGCTATGGAAATCAATCCGCTATTTAGTAGGTTTATCGGCAAATCATCGGACTTTAAAAAACCGCTGTTAGGAAAGTCAAAAAACCAATTGGTAATGGTATATCATCGTTTACCTTTTGAAAAAACAGAAGTTAATGGTGAGATCATCCGTACAAATCCAAAAAGTCCGAATGGAATTATCCCTTCCTTGTTAGGATTGTTTGAAAATGGACGCTCCGGTGTTTGGATTGGAGAGGAAATTCTTCAAGATGGAAAAGAGCCTTTCAAGAATGAAATGGTGGATGCAGAGAAATATCCTAACCTGATGGCAGCAACTATTTCATTACCAAAAAAGGATATTGATCAATTTTATCGCGTCTTTTCAAAGGAAGCTTTCTGGCCAACCATTTTCTCCTTTGTGGAGAAAGCCAAATTCAACTACGATGACTGGGAGCATTACTTAAAAATCAACCGGATTTTTGCCGAAAGAATTGCGAAGGAAGCGGATGAGGGTGCATTGGTATGGATCCATGAATATAATCTGTGGATGGTACCTGCCTTTCTGAAACCTCTGAGACCCGATCTAAAGATTGGATTTTTCCATCATACGGCCTTCCCTGCCGCAGATGTTTTCAATATTTTACCTTGGCGCCGCGAAATTGTAGGCAGTCTATTACTTTGTGATTTTATCAGTTTCCACATTCCGAGATATGTAGAAAATTTCATAGATGTTATCCGTAGTCATACTCCTTTTAAAGTATTGAAGAGGGTCCCTGTCGCGAAACAGTTCCTGACTTATGGAAGTGCTTTAGGTGTGGAACAGATGACCAAAGTAATTGAAGTAGATGGCAGAAAAATCCGATTGGGAGCACAACCGGTTGGAATAAACTTTCAGCTGATCGATAACATTCTGAAAAAGGAGGATGTAAAAGAGCGGATACAACACTTCGCAGAAGATAAAAAGAGAAGAGATGTCAAAAGAATAGTTTCCATAGAACGACTGGACTATGTGAAGGGACCTTTAGAAAAAATAAAAGCATTTGGGACCTTTCTAAGGGATTACCCCGAGTTCAGAGGAAAAGTTGAATTAGTAAACGTCTGTACTCCTCCTTCACAGGGAATGAAAATCTATGATCAGATTCGTGACAAAGTCAACCAGGCTATCGGAGAGATAAATGGGAAATACGCTACTATGGATTGGACGCCAATTCAATATTTCTTCCAGGCATTGCCTTTTGAAGAAGTGATAATACAATATGCGGTAAGTGATATTGCCTGGATTACACCACTCAGAGATGGTTTGAATCTGGTTGCAAAGGAATATATAGCGACGCATGGACTCCTTGAAGGAAATGGTGTACTGGTATTGTCCGAATTTGCAGGGGCATCTGTTGAGCTTTCTTATTCGATCTTTACGAATCCTTATGACAGAAACAATATGGTCTCGTCCTTATTAAAAGCTTTGGTAATCGATCCTGAAGAAGCCACGATTCGTTTAAATAGATCATTAGAACAGGTCAAACATTATGATATACATTTCTGGGGAAGTGATTTTGTTCGAGAATTAGAAAAATCGTGAGGGATTTAGAGACATTTCTTTTTGAAAAGAAAACCTGCATGAGGTAATTTATGAAAAACATTCTTACATATCTTATGAACAATAAGAACGTCTGATTTATAATATTCAGACGTTCTTTATAGTGTAAATATTTCTTCTTCAAACAGCACCAAATTTACCTTATGATTAAGTGTCATTACGATATATGGATCTAGTGCGGAACTAGCAAATGCATTCAGTACATCGATTATGATACTGGGTGCCAAAGAAGTACTCAGAATGATCTCTAATTTTTCGGACTATAAATGTCTTTTAATAACAGAAAAAGGAAAAATTATCCGTTCTAAAAATTTTTAATGAATAAATAAACCCTCCAATAAGGTTCTGTTTAGGACGAAGAATATTTTTCGGTTTTATTATTTTGAAAGTATAACAAACAACAT
>JBEBRZ010000007.1:0-57425 GCA_040394615.1 Sphingobacterium mizutaii | reverse complement strand
AAAGCACAAATATCTAATTATTTTTTATCCCCTCCACAACTTTTGTACTTGATCCCTAAACCTTTTCAAGAATAAAATTACCGTCAATCCCTAATTTCTGGTGTAATGATTTTAGAAAACCTACATCAGGATCACGTTTTCCGTTAAGTATTTGGGATAATTTTGGCGCACCAATCCCAAGAATAGAAGCAAGCTCTTTTTGAGTAATGCCTAATTCTTCCCTCTTGGCTTCCACTACAGTATTCAGTGTCACTGGCATTGGCATTAACTTCATTTCCATATCCTCATAACCCTCGGCCAATAGGCCTAATTTTTCCAATTCATCTGCCTCTTGTTCACTTAATGCTTGGAACCCCCCGCCATCAGTGGCTTTTTGAAGATATCCTTCAATCATAGCCATCACTTGGTTGTATTGTTTTTCGTTTCGTATCTTACTGATCATCGCTTTCTAATTTTATGCTCTTGAACAATCCTTTAGGTTATCATACTCGGCATGTGTTCCGATAAACCTAATGTACACGGTTCTCTTGTTGAAAAATATCATGGCAATCAACCGATAGTCATTTCCTTTGATGTTAAAAACGTATCGATCGTTGCCTACCGCATCTACATTTCCAAATGTATTCTTAACATCATTAAAGTTTCCCCAATCTGCCTCCTTGACAATCTGATACCAGCTGTTCAATGCTCCCTTTGAAGCTGGATGCTTATGGACAAAAACATTCACGAATGTCTTGGCGATAATAACCATAACACAAAAATAGGTAAAATTTTATATTTTGAAATTTATTTCGAATTATGAAACAACAGGGTATTAAACTCGGCGTTTTATTCCAAACTCATGCGGTATTAGCAGATATTCATGTGCTTTGAAAGTTTTACAGTTAAAAGCTCATAAAAGAAAAAGATAGAAAGGCTACTCTTATGAAATTATAAAAATTGCCATATTAATAAAAATCCAATTAAACTCTGAATGACTAATAATATTTTGTTAATCACTTTATGACTTCTTCCGAAAATAATGACTGAATAAATTGTTAATATGATTAAAATAAATTCTCTATAATATTCTGGAATGATTATTATTTTATCAAATTGTTCCTTTCTCGGGGTATGAGATTGGTATATTGAGGTTAAATAAATCCATAGACCTAAATAAAAAATATTGAAGATTACAGATATATAACTAATAACCGATTTATAATTCATTCTTTAATCTTTTATATTTTTTGGAAAAAATAACTTTCCCATACTAAATTTTAATGTCTTCCCATTATTTCATTATTCTTATTTCAATTAACGCAAATTAAATTAAAAAGCTATTATACAATAACAAAAAAGCTCATCGCAAGATGAGCTTTTTTGTTATTGTATTGCTACCAGGAAGGTTGAATCTTACTTCCGTGTTCCTGATCTTTAACAATAGTAACAGACCTTGGAATCCTTTCTTTAAGTTCTTCCACGTGGGATATTATACCCACTACCCTATTCTCATGGTGCAAATACTGTAATGTATCAAATACCGTATTGATACTCTCAGAATCTTGAGTACCAAATCCTTCATCTATAAAGAAGAAGTTTTTATCTGATTTATTTAAGGCTTGTATATTCTCGGCTAACGCCAGGGCTAAGCAGAGTGATGCCTGAAATCCTTGACCTCCGGATAAGGTCTTTACAGATCGTCGGTAACCATTGTTTAAAAAGTCGATTACCTCAAATTCATTGTTTTCGTTTATTGTTAAGCTAAGCTGGTTTCTGGTCAAACGATGGAAGCGGTGATTTGCCATTTCACACATTTGTCTAAGATGTATACTAGAAACGTAATTCACAAAGCCGTTTCCTTTAAACAGATTTTCCATGACTTTTAGATTTGCAGCTCTGGTATTCAATGCTTCAAACTCTTCTAATAATCTTTCCTTTTTACCAATCTCAACAGTTAAATGGGCTAACTCTTTTTCCAGTCCACCTGTTAGGGACAGTTGAAGTTCTAACTCTTCTTTCTTAAATTCAAACAACTTCGCAGTAGTTTCCATATCCTCCTCAGAGTATTCTTTACCATCTAAGAATTCCGTTAATGACTTAATTTGAGCTTCAAGGACTTCTAAACGAATATAGTATTGCTGGATTTCCAGACGGATCTGTTCAACAGGAAGTGGTCTTTGAATAATATGCTGAACCTGTGTGATATCTGCAAACTGGAAATCACGCAGCAATTTAGCGATCTGTTCTTGTCTAGCTTTAAGCTGTTTATTGTAGGTACTTAATTGATCTTTAGCAGAACCGTATTGACCTGCTACCTCTGCTAGTTTTGTTTTATATGTATTCAGTTTTTGAGTTAGTGTTATATATCTACTTTCAATATTGATTATTTTTTGATCCAGCTGAATTTTGGATTGATTAACTTGTTCTAGCTCCAATTCAGCAAACTCATCATAATTTAATTGTTGAAGCGCTTTTTTACTATGAGCAGTTACTCCCTGTACCACTGCAATTTCGGCCTTAATACCATCAAGTTCCTTTTCAAATCGCTGTACATTTTCTTTATGTTTTTGCAAATCGGCTCTTAGTAGCTTTATCTCGGTTTCTAAATCGGAAGTCTGTTTCTCACTTTCTTTAATTTTCTTCTTTTGAGCTTCAAATGCACCAATATCTTCACTTGAATAACCTATCCAGGTAAATTGAGATGTATGCGTATCCATTGTGCTTACAAGGTTGTCCAAATCCTTCTTTAATTGTTCTAAACTTGAACGTTTAGTTTGCAAGCCTATACTAGTTTTAGTGACCTGTTCTTTCGTTTTCTGGAACTCTGCTCTTTTGGTATCCAGTTCAACCTTTTGTTGATGAATCTTCTGCAATTCTTCCTGCACATGCTGGGCCGCCATAGGTTCAGGATGATCTAAAGCTCCACACAAGGGACAAGGCATTCCAGGCTGCAATTCAGTAGCAAAACGACTTAACTTAGCTTGAACTTGAAGTTGTGTTTCCTGATCACGAACTTTGATCAATTCATTATCAATCAATTTTAATTCATTACTGATCATCTGATCCCAATTATCTTCCGTAAAACCTAGTTTGTTGAACTGTTTTTGCTCTTCTTCAATATCCAGAGCCAACTGTTCGGATAATTTACTTAACTGTGATTGCTGATGCTGAAAACTATCTTTCTTTTGATACCATTTTTCCATTTCTATCAATTGGCTGGTATCTACTTTATCGGCCTTTAAATTCTCCAAGTTTAATTCAGCTTCCTCTAATTTTTTAACCAAATTAGCCTCCGCCTCTTTAGTACGCTCCACAAATGGAGTTCCTTTAATTAATCGTGTATCTAATTCCTTTTCCTTTATATTGTTTTCCTTGATTTGGACCAACAGTTTATAATCCTCACTTTGTCTCCGAAGACCATTTAAATTGAGGTAATCCTCTTGAATAGCAGCTATATCTTTCTCTACTAAATCGATCTCCTGAATTTGCTTTTCCTTTACTGATTGAAGATTCTCAATTTTATGAATTAACGATTCTCGCTCAACATTCAGAGCTTGAATATAGTTTAGGGGTTCTCTGAACGCTTGAGAGGTTTTTTCATAACGATTTATTTCAGTTTCTTGTTGAAGAACTCTTTCCTTTCTGCTATTCAATTCCCGAAATTGGCTTTCTTTATGACTTAATTCAATTTTCTTATCTCTAAACTCCTGCAAAGACTGAACTTTTGTCTGGAGTGTCTGGAAATCCTCTTTTGTTTGGGTTAAGGTTTTCTTGGCATCTTCAACTTCTTGCTTCTTTTCATTCAATGCCTCAATAGAAATACTTTCAAAGCCAGAGAGTGCTCCTTTTAAGTTCTCCAACTTCTTGTTATTCCCTGCCTGTAAAAATCCCACCTTTGGCCCTAAATCAAACTTATTTAGGAAAAAAATTTCTTTCATCATCTCAGAACGATCTTTCCCCTTCAGCTCAAGAAATTCTTTAAACTGCCCTTGAGGAATAATAATTGTTCTTCGAAAATTTGGATAAGACAAGTTTGTTACCAAAGCACCATCTGCCGACTCCATTGGCACCCAATTATTATCCAGCCATTCATAAGCAGTACGTTCAATGGTAGTGGTATCTTCAAAGTTTTTTCTTCTTTTCCACTGGGCCACAAACCTAAATTTTCGGTTTTCAAAATTCAGAAATTCAAAGACAATCATGGTTTGATTGGACTTTAAATTCATCATATTATAAGCCCTTTTATCCGTTTTATTTAGTCTCTCGGTATCACCATACAACACAAAACTGATCGCTTCTAATATGGAGGATTTACCAGAGCCTACAGATCCGAATATTCCAAACAATCCTGCTTCAGTAAGTTCTGTAAAATCAATACTTTGTTTTTCTTGATAGGAATATAGTCCTTCTATACTTAAATATAGTGGCAGCATACTTAATCTTCTTTTTCTAGGGTATTTGTTGCGACCTCATCGAATAAGGTCAATAGTTCTTCATTTGGGTCTTGTCCGTATTTTGATTTAAAGAAATCTTTAAATAAATCCTTCATATCTTGATCCAGATTAACTGCTACTTTTGAATTTTCAGCACTTTGTTTTTTGCTAATTACCGGAATGATGTGAATGATTCCATCATGAGCTTCATGGATTCTTTTTAAATCGCTAGCTGTTAGAAATTTATCAGATTCTATAGTAAGCTCCACTAATGCAAATTTGTTTTCGTTTAACCAAAGAACAGCCTCGTCGATATCTTTAAACCTAATCCTAACAAGAGGTCTTCCCTTTTCTAAAATAATGTTTCTATACTGGGCAATTTTATTGGGTTCAAGATCAACAATTACAACCTGTTTCTTTTGTCCACTTTCAGAAAAAGAATAGGCCAAAGGACTCCCTGAATATATAACAGGAGCTGTGCCTTGCCCAATTTCTATGAATTTATGCAAATGTCCTAATGCGGTATATTGAACCTGTTGAGGAATACTATCTGAATAAACCAAATCAGCAAATCCTAATCGAATTGGCTTTTCACCCTCGGGTTCTTCCAATACCTCACCTCCACGTTTTAACATATACAAATGGGAAACTAAAAGATTGACACCATAGGTATCACAGTATTGATTTGCTAAACCAGCCCATTTAGTTTTCAAAACTTCTTGTAATTGAGTTGATTTATCTTCAAAGCCAAGAAATTGCTTTAAACGGATCTCATTGGCAAATGCTGTAGTAAGAATTCGAACAGGATAATAATATTTGGGGAGTTTTATTTCTATAAAACCATCATCAACACGGATTACGTCAAAGGAACCTTCAACAGTTATGGGGTTTATTTTAAGATGTGGTTGGCCAAAAAAGAATATTCCCAGCTCTCTTGCTAATGAATCCGGTGAATCAATACGATCTGGTGAATCATGATTTCCCGCAATAGCAATTACAGGTCTCTTTCCGTTTTTTGATAATTTCTTTAATGTACGATAGAGTAACTCGGTTGCTTCAACAGGGGGATTGAAGGTGTCATAAAGATCGCCTGACACGATAACTAAGTCCACTTCTTCTCGATCGGCAATCTGGCAAATTTCCTCCATCACTTCCTTCTGTTCCTCCATTCGGGAAAAGAAATCAAGCTTTTTACCCAGATGCCAATCTGCTGTATGTAATATGCGCATTTACAAAAAATCTGTTAAGGTGAAAGTTAAAAATACAGATTTTTCTCCTTGAAAGGGGTTAATAAATGTGAAAGAATTAAATAATATGCAGGTATCTATTTAGATTAATGGTCAGAGTGACCCAAGGACTTTCCAGGATTTACTTTATTGCGAACCAATTGTTTAAGCTCCTTAATTTCTGGAAATCGCCCCTCTCGTTTGCGATCGAAAATTATTTCATCATCCACAAAGACTGTGTAACGACCACTAATCGCACTAGGCTCTAAATTGACGGAGTGTAGATCATCCACAAAAGTGGTTAGAAGTTCCTGCGCCATATAGGCAGCTCTTAACATCCAACCACATTTAGGACAATAAGTTATACGAACAACTGCTTTCATTAAACAATATTAAGTTATTGTTTTACAATAGTAAACGCTTCAGTTTTTCCGTTATGACAAGTGTTGCAGGAAATGTTTTTCACGACACCTTCATGTTCATGTTTAAAGTGTTTTTTATTGATCTGGTTCGTCATTTTTATCATATATCTTGCCACATCTTTCTCAGGTTTTGCATCTGAAGCAAAGTCCATACCTCTTTCTCCATTGGCTTTTGGAGCATGGCAATGCCCACATTTTACACCCAAAGCAACATTAAATGATTTCATAATACTATCCAGCTCTTCATGCGTAATATTTTTAGGAAGTACTTTTAGATTTTGAGGTTTTTCTTGTTGATCAGCTACATGAAAGGCACTCATCCCCAAAACAAGGCCTAATAGGGTAAATACGGTGATAAATTTTCTCTTCATATCTCTTTATTCTGTTTTTATAGGTTACCAAAATACTTATGATATCTCCATATTTCATAAATTATCATTTGGTACAGCAATTTACCAAATATTTATCGAATTGTAATATAAATGTCATTAGAAATCATAACGTACTCAGCAACAATACGATAAGAAGTTTATTTTTTTTTAATACTTCTTAGTTTTTATCTTGCGGGCAATGCTATAAAAGTCATCAACATAGTGAGTGCCTTTTACCCATATTTAGACATTAAGTTATTATTATGCATAAACACTTATTCTTGCTATTTATTTTACTTTCAGGAGTATATGGATCTGCCACAGGTCAAATAAAGGCAGTCAAATCAAAATCCGGTTACTCATATTTAGTAAGAACACCTAAAAATTTAAATACGAAAGAAAAACTACCAGTTATTATTTTTTTACATGGCCGAAGCTTATCGGGTCATGATTTAAATAGAGTCAAGCGTTACGGTGTTTTAAGGGCAATTGAAAGAGGCAAAGAGCTTAACGCAATTATTATCGCACCTCAAACCTCCAACGGTTGGGATCCAGACAAAGTAATCGATGTTCTTGATCAGGTTTTGAAGGAATATCCGGCAGACGAGCACAGAGTATACGTATGTGGAATGAGTATGGGTGGTTATGGCACAATGGATGTTGCTGGAAAGTACCCTGAAAGAATAGCTGCAGCAGTAGCCATCTGCGGCGGCGGAACAACAAGTTATGCATGTAATCTTACACAAGTCCCGGTTTGGATTCAACATGGGAGTGCTGATCGTGCAGTTCCTGCATCAGAATCAAAGAAAATATACAATGCTATCAAAAAATGTAATCAGGATGCGGATGCTACTTTAACCATTATACCAGGGGGTACCCATGCAAGTGTGGAAAGACTTTTTCATGGTGAAAAGATTTATGATTTCATGTTTAAATACAGTAAAGGTTCATAATTATGTAATGAACATTCTAAATAAAAGTATTCTAAAAATTGTCAGAGTTTATATGAAAAATTAACCATAACCTGGCCAGTCTGATAAGAGGGATATAGAAGATAAGGATTTTTCTTTTTCAAAAATTTGTCCTCAACTATTGGCATTAGCCAATAGGCTGTTTTAGTACATAGTATTCCTATACCTGCTCCCATTACCACATCTGAAAACCAATGTCTATTATTATACATTCTAAAAAAACCTGTTCCAGCAGCAATAGAATAGGCTCCGATTCCATACCAAATAGACTGATGACTATATTCCTGCCATATTAATTCTGCCCCCACGAAAGCAGTAGCCGTATGCCCGGAGGGGAAAGAGTTATTAGCAGAAAAATCAGGTCTTGTTATAGGTATGCTACCTTTCATTAAGTTCACTGCTCCAGCCATTAAAGCATGGGAGAAGGCGGCGGCATATAATCGAGATTTAAGTTTATGTTTGGCTCTCACCCCCATTAAATCCAAAGCAAAATAGGAGGCCGCAGGTAAATACTGTGTATAATCATCTATTGGAAAATTCCCTAGATGATCATCTTGCAAATTATCCCTCATAAGGGTATTTTGCGTCTTTATATAAGGATTTTTAATGGATACAACACCAAAGGTCATAAAAGTCACAGGAAGTATAAGTTCTTTGCGTAGAACTTTTTGATGGAATTTTATTTTAGCATCATTGAATTGAAGGGAGTTTGCACTATCAATTTGACAAATACAGGTATTAGAATGGAACAAGAAAAATAGAAAGGCATATAGCCTAAATCTTAACAGTATCAGAATTATAGTCATAAATCAGGTTCTTGCTCTATATATTTAAAAAAATAATCTAAAAAACACTATTGTTTTCTTACGATTAAATATATAAACTACTAATACTAAATTATTAAAAGTAATAGACAAGCAAAATACCTAAGAAGTAGTATTTTACTTATATAAGTTTTTATGAAATGTTCTTAAGTCATCGTTTTGTTTATATTGAATTACAATGAAAAAATATTAGTATTCGATATCTTTTATACAATTTACAACTAAGGCTATACGTTAAATAAATTATATTAATCGGGGAGAATAATGAATAGTATTGGACTAGGTTTACTTTTAATACGAGCTTTTATAGGGCTGCGTCTAATTTATGGAGTCATTGATAATGTTATTAACTGGGATCATATGGCAGATTTCGCTGGTTTTTTATCAACTCATAAATTTCCACTCCCTATTGTTTCAGCAATTATTTCGGTTACTATCCAACTTTTTGGTGGTTTTTTGTTTTTAATTGGATGGCAGACAAAATGGACTGCCCTATTGATATTTATTAATTTTCTAATTGCTATTTTTATGGTTCATATACCCAATAATGATAGCATAGAATTGATGACACCTGCGCTTTCCATGTTATTTATTTCTGCAAGTCTATTCTTTACAGGGGCAGGTCAATATTCGGTGGACAAGACCTAAAGCAGGTTAACAGAGTGAAGAAACTATCTGTTTGATACATTTATTTACAAGCCAAGAAATCAGAGAAATCATTAGTTAATTTTATATTTCTATAGAATCCTAAATATGTCAAATATATTAGCAAATATTTTTATTACCTGTTTTCAGGTAATTTACCATTATATATAAGTCACACTATTAAAAACAATTAGCTTTGTTAAAAAAGAAAACTCAATTATGAAAAAACACTTTTTATTTGCTACGTTAATTTTAAGCGGCAGTTTATTTATTTCTTGTGGAAATTCTAATAAGTCTACTGAAGAAGGTGAAACTGAAGACACAGGTATTATAGAGAAGATCTCCGGAACAGCTGATGCTGTAAAGGGGCTGAGTGCTTTAGAAGAAACAATGAAAGATATTCAGGCTCAAACTGACGCGTTAAAAACAAAAACACCTTTGAGTAATGATGAATTGAAGAAGATATTACCTGAAGAATTGGATGGCCTAAAAAGAAAATCAATTCGTTTAGGCGAATCTGCGTCCTTAGGTGTTTCATCTGCTGATGCAAGTTATTCGAATGAAGATAAAAGCAAAACTATTGATATTTCTATTATGGATGGTGCCGGAGAGTCAGCAAGTTCAATTGCAGCTTTAGCCTTTATGGGCTATAATGTAGATTCTGAAGAAATTAATGAAAATAGAACGGAAAAAACTACTGACTTCAAAGGGCAACGCGCTAAACTAACTGAATCTCAAGATCATGGAGAGCAAAATGCTAAGATCGAATGGATACAAAAGAAAAGATACTTAATGAAATTAGAAGGAAAGGGCTATAGTATTGATCAATTAGGATCAGTAATGGAGAGCCTTGCACTTGGAGGTTTGAAAGAATAAATTAATACTATGAAAAACAGGCTGAAATCAATATTATGATTTCAGCCTCTTTTTTTGTCACATTGTCTAAATATGACCTTCCAATAAATATTATTTCTTCGGTTTCGAACTCATTATAAACTGAAGTTCTCCTCCATTAGCAATTTTTTCATGTGAAATTTTGAAATCATCCAATTCACTACCATTCCATAAAACTTTGCTAACATATATATTCTTTTCTGACTGATTCTTAGCAAGAACCTTCAATACTTTACCATTCTCCAACTGCACTTCTGCTGATTTCACTAATGGACTACCTAACCAATAATTTGTATCTCCGGGAGCAACAGGATAGAAACCTAGTGAACTAAACAAGTACCATGCAGACATTTGTCCACAATCATCATTACCACCTAGACCTGCCGGTCCATTGTGATATTGATTTCTGATAATTTGTCGGATTCGTTCCTGTGCCTTCCATGGACTTTTAGTGATATTATAGAGATAGGCAACATGATGAGAAGGCTCGTTTCCATGCACATAATTTCCAATGATTCCTTCACGTGTAATGTCCTCTGTATTCTCAAAATACTTATCAGGAAGATGCATAGTAAATAAAGAGTCGAGATAGGTTTCAAAACGCTTCTGTCCCCCCATTGTTTCCATTAACGCTAATGGTTGATGAGGAACATATAAAGAATAATTCCAGGTATTCCCCTCAATAAATCCTTGTCCGTGAGTTTCTAACACATCAAACTTCTCTCTGAAATTACCTTTACTATCTTTAGGTCTCATAAATCCAATCCGTTCATCATAAAGATTTTTCCAGTTTTCAGATCGCTTACTGAATTCAGATGCAATATCATCTTTACCTAATTTTTTAGCTAGTTGAGCAATACACCAATCATCGTAAGCATATTCTAAAGTATTAGAAACAGAAGTACCATTTCTATCATCAGGCACATATCCAAGATCAATATAATCTCCAATTCCTTCGTATTTTCTAGCGTTTGCGGTTTGTACACAAGCAGCAAGGGCTGCATCAACATCTCCTTTATAAACGCCTTTCATAATTGCATCTACTACAACTGATACAGAATGGTAACCACTCATACACCAGTTGTCATTCGCATAATGTGACCAAATGGGCAGCATTTTCAAGACAGACTGGTCATAATGAGCAAGCATTGAAGAAACCATATCTGCATTACGTTTCGGATCAACTAAATTTAACCAAGGATGAAACGCCCTAAACGTATCCCATAATGAGAATGATGTATAATTTGTGAATCCTTCGGCCTTATGGATTTCTTGATCTAGCCCTTTATACTCTCCATTAATGTCCATATAAATAGTCGGCATCAGACTAGCATGATATACTGAAGTATAAAAATTGACCAAATCTTCTTTGTTCAGCATATCAACCTTGAATTTTTGAAGTTCTTCGTTCCACTCTGATTTACCTTTGGCAACAACTTCTTCAAAATTCCAATTAGGCGTTTCTTGTTGCATATTCTCCAAGGCATTTCTCATACTAACAGGACTTAATGCTACTTTCATCATCACTTGCTCCCCTTCTTTTGTATCAAAATCAAGGTGCATTTTTATATTATGCGCAGCGAGATCAGGGAAATTTTCCTCCTGATTGAATTTCCTCCAAAATCCCTTATATTGAACATTCTCATCTAAATATTTAGCCCCATAATTTTTGAAAGGTTTAGAAGTTTTAATAGCAAAATAAACCGTTCTTGTTCTTGCCCATCCGTTTGTCTGTCTGTAACCGGTAATAGTAGAATCGTTCAATACGCGAACAAAAGTCCATACATTCTTACCGTCGTAATTATATAAACCTGCAGTAAGATCTAGGATAAGATGAGATTGATCTGATGATGGGAAAGTATAACGATGCATTCCAACTCGTGCACTTGTCGTTAACTCTGCTAATATATTATGTTTATCAAGCTTTACTTTATAGTAATTAGCCTCTGCTACTTCATTATCATGATTATATGGAGAGCGGTAACCATCCTGAGGTCTATCAGCAGTTCCCGGATTTAATTGCACATTACCTTGAGTTGGCATAATAAGAATATCACCCAAATCGGAATGTCCTGTCCCCGAAAAATGAGTATGACTAAAGCCAACAATTGTTGGATCGTCATACTGATAACCTGCACAATATTTATAAACATCTCCTGTATATTGTCCATTTACTGCATAGGGAATCGTATCCGTTTCTGGGCTTAATTGAACGGCGCCAAAGGGTACTGTTGCTCCCGGAAAGGTATGCCCCATTTTTGCAGTTCCTATCAGGGGTTTGACATATTGACTTAAATTAGGCTCTTGGGCCATTCCTATTCCAGGTATAATGACCAACATCATTAACTTAGCTATATTGAAATATCTTCTTTTCATACTATGAAATTACAGGATTTGCAGCATATTCAGACCAAAGTTCATCAATTGTCTTTCCCGTTTGTTTTACCCAAAATTCATCCGAATAAGTTTTCTCACGCATTACTTGGTCAAGTTTCTTGATGAAATTTTTCTTTTTATTCAATTCAATCCAATGAAAGAAACGAGCCGTTACACGATATGAGTCTGTGTATTTCTGTGTATCATTAAATTCAGGCAGTTTCCAGTTGCCAGCTTCATTAGCAACGCCGTATTTAAAACGAACGTAATCTGCGATTCCCTCAGTAATCCACCACGGTCCGGATCCATTAGGATATGCTTGGACAATATGCATCACTTCATGTGTAACTACATCAATATCATGTGGATTCTTAGTAAGCCAAGCAGGACTATAGCGGACAATCCCCCCTGCTGTTGCGGCTACACCATCATAGCTAGGATCAATAACAAATGTGACCTCTTTCCGAGTTTTCTTGTTATAAGCTTTCGCTAATTTTGGATAATTAATAAAATAGGTGTCTATTAATTGTTTCTTTGTTTCAGAATTAAAATTCTCATCCTTATTTATCCAAATTAATGTAAACCCTTTCTTTTTAAGGGTATCTATTTCAACTGCAACTTTTCGGTCTTCATCAGTATGTTCCCAACTTTGAGCGTGAATCTTGGAGAAAGATACACCCAGCATTGTAAGAGTTAATGCATAAAGAATAATGGTTTTTCTCATTATAAAATTTAATTATTTGTGAGTTTTAGTTGTTTTGTTATATACAAAATGTTGGTTATTGAGCAACTAAAACGTTAATGTTAGCTTCAAATATATTTAAAAGATTATTAATCTCTGTCTTTTTTGGAAATAATTGAACATTTTTTATTGAGGTTCTTCCCTGAAGAAATAAAAGGATTAGACCTTGGTCCGCTTTAGCGAAGAAGTTTTGAATGGAGAGTTAAAAATGGAGTATTTTCTATTAATCCATTAATCAATCTACTATTTTAATAGATCATTTCTTTTTTGGTAATAAAAAAAGAAAATAAAAAAGGCTGTTTTAGCAACAGTAAAGATGATTTTATATTAGGAGGTATAAGATCAATAAATAACAGATAAGAAAGGTCGAGTATAGACATACCTTTCTTATCTGTTATTTATTGATTACAATGACTTAGAAATCTCGTTCATTAATTTTTTAGCTTCGTTAAGTTGTTCATTCCAACCAGCAAAGCGTGTGTTATTTTCTAGTTTAGAGATGGCGGTTTGGAAAGCTTGTAAATTCTTTTGATCATTCTTTTCCTTTAACATTTCTAAGACAATTCTTGCTTTCTCATAATCCTGCACCCCTTCTAACATTCTTTCATATCGAATAGACGATCTACCTTTTGGATATACGATATAGGTATCTCCTGCTGGCCAGGTTCTGAACCTAGAGTCTTGCAAAGGATTTTCTACCCAAGAATTAAATGCCCATCTTAACATACCATCAAAGCCGGTAGCCAATGCATACCATCCTAAATAAGTTGATTCAGCAGGTTCAGAAAAAGTAAATTGATTTGGAAATGCGTCTGCACAACAGATATAAAACGTACTATTTAAGCCCCTGTTTCTCCTGTCTATAAGATCTTGTTTATCAAAAGGATCTCCCACAGAAATACTTATATCCTCACTATTAGGAAATCTTTGATAAGTTTTTTGATTGTCCGCATACGAGATGCCAATTTCAGGAGCAACTTTAGTCAAGAGTGCGAAAGCAGCATCCATTTGTTCTCTTTCTCTTTCATCCATTGCAATATTTGTCTTTTCTAACCAACCTTTAGATTGAAGGTGCTTGACAAAATCTTCTAAGAATGGTGTCCATAATTCTTCAAAAATCTTAGTTCCGGGTTTTGCCACTACATTTACAACTTCATCTTTCGATGAATCTTTATAGTGAATTTCATTATTCCATGGAATAATAGAATAACAATTAATCATATCATCCACACCTAGATCAGTCATAAATTGCACCCAGCGATCAAATACTGTATAATCATATGTCCAAGAGTTATCCTCATTTTTGACCCAGGTTATCATATCTGCATAAGGATCAAAAGTTTGAACATTCCAGGGGTCCTTATTAAGTGTTGTGGTAATTACCTTTTGGCCGGCATCAGCAAGCATTTTCATAACTGGTTTAAGAGCTTCAAAATGTGCGTCGCTCCACATTTCTAATCCTTCAACCCGAGCAACGGCTGATGGATGTTGCCATTGATCTAAATGAAAACGCCAGTCTTTTGCTTTAGGAAGAACTTGATTGATAACTTCTAATTCGAGAGCGAGTTTTTGAGATTCTATATCTTTACCATTGATAGTAACAATACCTGTAAAAACTCCACTTGGAGCATTTTCAGGGACTTTTACACTTAACCATACGGGTCTACTCGTTTCAGCAGGAATATTAAAAGACTGAAGATTATCGAGCATATCCGGGGAAAGTGAAGATGCAAAATCCTCAGGTTTACGATGGCCACAACCTTCTGCAAACTCATCAGTCATTACATACCGAACAAATCTGGCGGATGCTTCGGAAGAAGGAATTACCTCTTGATTTTTGCTTACTAAATCAGAAACATGAACTGTAACATTTGAAATCTCAGCCTTAGTCCAAAGAAGAATTTGTGCAGAAAGCTTCTCTCCTTTCCAGCCTTCAATTCGAACCCGATTTTGGGAGTCAACTTCTGGAACTAATGATTTCGCAAACCGTTTGTCTATTGTTACAAATGAAGAATTTAAACCTGCAGGTACTTTTGACCAATCCGATTCTACATCTGCAGTAGGATCAGGTAATTCTTCAAAATTTTCTGAAAGAGCACTTTTAGTTTGACCATGTACTCCCTGAAGACTAAAAAATGAAAAGGAAAGAGCTAATAAAATGTTCCATTTAAGTTTATTGATATTCATTTCTTATAGTGTTAGTATTAGGTAAATATAACTCGAATTGTTTAAATATAACAGTTATGACTTACCTTCATTCCTCATAATGAAGAAATTATATAGAGGAATTTACAAAACCATAAAAAGGGAATTAAATAGTTAAGCTTTTTATCAATCGAAAAAAAAAGTTGCAAACAAATAATTTCATTCTATATTTGCAGTTGTTTATAATGAGTCTAAATAAGATGCGTAATACAGTAATTAGTTTCATAACGAGCGAAAGTTTTATAAATAAGCAGAGAAACAGACTGTTATAAACAAAAGAGCGTCATGTAGAAGACGGCAATCTTTACATGACGCAAAATCTAATATTGGCGGCAACCAATATTAGTTGATCAAATCTTGAAGATTAGATCGCCTTAAACACACTGCATGTATGAAAGGACCTGCAAGATAATAAAAATCGGGTACTCTACCCCGAGAAAAATTATCAAAGGTTCTTTCATAATCAGTTAATGCATTAAACACTTTTTAACATTAACATTTATGGAATCAAACTTTCTAACTCAATGCACTTACGAGTGGTCACAACCTCAGCAAAAGACAATTTCATGGTCATTATTTCCTTAGAGATTTTATAAAAATCATCCCAATCTTATTAATTAAATCGAAAAAATAATCACTAAAATTATTGTCAATTAAAATGAAAAAGAGTTTATACCCACTCCTAATATTTCTATTCCTTATAAATTTTACTTACTCCCAAACAGGATCTATAAAAGGCACTGTACTAACTGAAAAAGGAAAGCCAGCAAAAAATGTAATCGTCCAATTAAATGGTAGTCAAGAAATGCAAGTTGATTCCTTGGGACAATATTTATTCGTCAATTTGGAACCAAAAACTTACGAAGTCAGAGCCAAACATATAAGCTTTACCTCACAGGCTATTATGGTTAAATTAGGAGATGGTGACATAAAAAATCTGGACTTCATTCTTGAAGAAAGCAAGAACCTCCTTCAGGAAGTTGTTGTAACTGCTAAAAAACCAATTATTGAACACCAACTATCTAGCTCTTTAAGGGTTGAAACTCCTTTATTAGAACTTTCCCAAAATATACAAACTGTTAATTCTGAGGTTTTAGCAAAACAGCAAGCCTTCAACCTATCAGATGGAGTTTTTAGAAATATTAGTGGCGTTAGTCGCCAAGTGCATTGGAATGATATGTATGTTAATATTTCAATGAGAGGATCACAGATTCAAGCATTTCGCAATGGTATGAATGTGGTATCATCCTTTTGGAGTCCTTTATCTGAAGATATGTCAACTGTAGAACGAATAGAATTTGTAAAAGGTCCTGCTGGTTTTATGATGTCTAGTGGGGATCCGGCCGGGATTTATAATGTGGTAACTAAAAAACCTACAGGAAAAGAAAATACCGAAGTTACCTTTAGTCTGGGTAGTTTCGATAATTATAGATCGACTTTAGACTTGGATGGTAAATTATCTAAAGATGGTAAATTATTATACCGTCTTAATTTGGCCGGTACTTCTAGTGCCTCCTTCAGGCCTAATGAGGATAATAAACGTCTAGTTATTGCTCCTGTCTTATCCTATCAAGTGAATGAAAAAACTACTGCAACTTTTGAATATACTTATCAAAAGGCAATTATGAGTGACATTGGATCTGCGTATGTAATGTCCCCTTTTGGATTTAAAAGTTTACCTCGCGAGACCACCTTCTCACAACCGGGATTAGAACCTTTAAATATTGATGAACATTCTTCCTTTTTAACAGTTGAGCATAAGTTTAATCCTTCCTGGAAATTGACCGCCCAAGGAGCTTATTTTAACTATAATCAAATTGGAGCTAGTAGCTGGCCTTCGGATATTCTTCCAGATGGAAAAGTTGTGAGAAAATCGGACATATGGGATGCTAAAAGCACCATGATAATGGCTCAGGCATTCTTAAATGGTAATTTTAAAACAGGTCAAGTAAAGCATCAAATCCTTGCAGGTATTGACCTTGGAAACAAATCTTATATAGCTGATTGGAACCAAAGTATTGTTTTGGATAGTTTAAATGGAGGTGAGTTTGATCCTAAAAATCCAGCATACGGATTTGATTTTGGAGCACAAAACTTCGATAGAAGTTCCTCATTACAACAAAGAGCAGCAATTGGTGGCGGCAGTATGGGAACCCAATACAGCTCGGTGTATGTACAAGATCAGATTGGATTCTTTGAGGATAATTTACGATTAACCTTAGCAGCTCGTTATACTTCAATGTCTATTAGTACATGGGGTGGAGCTCCGGTTAAAAATCATAAAATCACGCCAAGAATTGGCTTATCCTACTCAATCGACAAGAGTTCTTCTGTATATGGTCTGATTGACCAATCCTTTCTCCCTCAACAAGGCATATTATTCGATGGCTCTGAAGTAAAACCAATTACAGGAAACAATTATGAGATAGGATTAAAACGTGATTGGTTCAAAGGTAGATTGAGTACTACACTTGCAGCCTATCAAATTACAAAGAATCATGAAATTACCTCGTACGGACCAAGACCTGAAATGTCTGTTGAAGTTGGTCAAAAAAGAGTCAGAGGTATTGAGTTTGACCTTCGCGGTGAAATCTATAAAGGTCTGAACCTAATAGCAAATTATGCCTATACAGATGGTCAGGTATCAAAAATCAATGAAGGTGTTGAAGAATTTTTTGTTGGACAAAGACTGAATGGTGCAGATGCCCATATTGCCAATGTATGGTTGGATTATGAAATTAGTCGTGGAATGGTAAAAGGATTAGCATTTCAACTTGGGGCTTATTCGAATATAGATCGGGGTACTGAATATTATTCTAAAGATTTTCCAGAAAGAAACATCGAAGATTATTATAGGTTTGACGCCGGTTTAGGATACAGAAAAGATAAATTCAGTGTGAACTTAAATGTCCAGAATCTTTTTGATCGCTACTTAGTTCAAGGTGGTAGCTATTATGATAATTACTTCAATACTGAGGTGTACTCCTGGCAGGCAGGAGCTCCTAGAAACTATAAATTAACATTCGCTTATAAATTTTAAACCATGAAAATTAAATTCTTATTTATCTTTTTTATTAGCCTATTCGCTATAAAACTAAGTAATGCTCACGCACTTTGGATTGAAACCGAGGCTAAAGGCACAATAAACCAAACGCATAGCCTTAAAGTTTTTTACGGAGAATATGCCGAAGGTCTTATAGATCCCATCGATAAATGGTATTCTAACGTTAAAGATTTTGAGATTGTTTTAATCAGTCCGACAGGAATGAAGAAAACTTTAGATAAAACTGCTGCCGGAGATCATTATAACTCAGAATTTACAGCTACTGAAAAAGGCACTTATACAATTTCTATAACTCAACCAGCTAAAGAACCGTACGAAACCATGCGGTTTGAATTTTCGTCAATTGCATTTGTAACGGTTTCTGAGCAAAAGACTGCAAAATTGGATATTCCTTTTTATGTTGAAGCTAAGACAGATGGAGTTAAATCAGGATCTGAAGTAGAAATTACAGTTTACAGTAAAGGAAATATTGCCCCTGATACAGAAGTCATCATTATGGGTCCCGAAGGTTGGACCAAAACAGTTAGCAGTGACAGCAATGGTAAAGCTAAATTCAAAGCCATAACATCAGGTAAATACATTATTGAAGCTTCATCGACTGAAGAAAAAACAGAAGAATGGGAAGGTAAGAAAATTGAAAAAATCTGGAGAGGAACTACAACTGCACTATTTATTAAATAATTGATTGTTGAATGCATACCTGATCTGTTCAGGTGTGCATTTTTTAACCTTATTATGTAGAGATTAATTGTTTTACGGATTTTATAAAGTCCTCCCGTAAGACCACGCAAGAATATACTTATCTCAACAGGGTTTCATTTATAAGGATATAAATTCCAACGAAAAGGATCATATATCCAAAAGCAACTTTTAAAGATTTATTTGATATTTTGGATGAAAGGTAAAAACCAATAATAATTCCTAAAATTGTCCCTCCTGTATAAGATAGCAACAGAGGCCAATCAAATAGTTCAACTTTTTCAAGATCACCCATAACTCCGAAAAACGAATTTATGCTAATGATAATTAAAGAAGTAGCCACTGCTTTTCTCATAGGAAGGTGATAAAAATTCACCAAAGCCGGAATAATTAAGAACCCTCCTCCCGCTCCTACCAATCCTGTAACAAATCCTACTAAAATTCCTTGAAGAATTATAATTTCAATAGGAACTTTAAAACTTTCGTTAGGAACTTCATGTCCATTCTTGGCAGAACGGATCATACTTAATGAAGATGCTACCATTACTAAGGAAAACAAAATCATTAATAATACACTTTGATGAAAGCTATAACCAGCGATATGTATTACTTCAGGAACTAAGGGAAGGATATATGAACGGGTAATAAATACAATAATCAGCGAAGGCAAACCAAAACTTAATACTTTTGGTAGATCAGTTTCTTTCTTTATAATACCACGACTTGCACCAATGAATGAAGTGATTCCGATCGCAAATAAAGAATACGTAGTGGAGAGAATGGGGTCTACCCCCATTATATAAACTAAGATGGGAACAGTTAAAATTGTACCACCACTTCCTATTAAGGCTAAGGTGATTCCAACTATAATTGCCAAAATACATCCTAAAATTATCATGTGTATAACTAACCTCTTAAATTTAGTGTGTTAATTCTTATAATTTCAGTAAATGTAAATTAAATAAGTCATATATACTTGCAACTACTATTTCTTACCATCATTTGGGAGATAATCCAATGGTAATAAATACGCTAATTTTGAATATGCAACAGCATATCCACTTAATATCAGATCTGCAGCAGGATAATAACCACCATTATTCTCAATAAGTATTCCTTCCTCATTTATTAAAAAAATCTCAGTAACCTCTGATGCAGCCTTTTGTATTAATTTACTTTTAGAATTGGTAAAATCTGCAGGATAAATTAAATATAAATAATCTTGGAATTGAATATGTTTCAAATTTCTGTCTGGATATGTTTCTTTAATAATATCAGACGGCTGCATAATTCCCATTAAATAACTTATCGTTGCTGGTTGGGACATTTGAGTTTGCAAAGTAGAAACATAATCTTGTGTTATATCCTTCTGAGAAGCATAAAATAGATTCCAGTTGTTATTATACTTTTTTCTAACAGCATTAAAAATCTCGTTATACTTATTCCTAGCCTCTTGCCTTAATTCATTTTCTTTTTTAACCAATTTCCTTACTACATAACCATCCTTTTCCCATGACATATTATATAGACTAGTCACAAACCGATTAATAGATAAAAGATAAGCATCATTACGATTCTTTCTAATTTTTAATTTAATTTTCCCTATATCTTCAAAAAAGGCATATCCTTCAAAAAAAAACATCCTATTTTTAAAATTCATAGAGAAATTTGCTAAATCATATGTAAGTTCATACCCAAGCGAATTATTTCGAATCTTTAATGGTTCAGTACAGATGGCAATTAGTATGTTCTCTTTCTTATCATATCGAAATTTCACCACTTCAGGATTTAAGATCTTACATTTATCAGCAAAATCTCCAATACCAATCAAATTTTCAGTAAAAAATTTGCCCCACTCTTTCCATCCATCTTTTAAATAATTTGTAACGACTACCTCTTGAATACTTGTTGATTTTTCCTGAATGGCAATTAATAAATTATTTTCCAATGGTAATTGCACCTGTACCACACGTCTCTCGAATCCAATACTTGTAATTACTAATTCTATTATAGCATTTGAAGAGTTAAGTGAAAATTCTCCTTCTTTATTTGTACTAGTGCCTAATGATGAATTATTTATATAGACTGAGGCACCTGCAACAGGATGTCGATCATCTGCATTAATGATCTTTCCTTTAATTATATGTTGGGCATAAAGTAGGTTGACTGAAATTAAATAGAATATTATCAGAATTAGGACACGCATATTACGATATTTTCGTAAATATACTTAAATCAAAGAAATCTTATACTGTTCGAGAATTAAAAAAGCCTGATTTTTTATAATCAGGCTTTTGACTAACAAAAATATAAAAGAATGTAATTATTGAGCTGAATCTTGAACAGTTGAATCCACCATTGTTGAATCTAAGTTGATTACCTCTTCATCAGGGGCGTTAATATTATACCGTTCGGATTCTCCACCTTCGACTGGATCAGGAAGACTTTCTGTTTCAGTGTCTTTATTGTCCGTATTATTACAGCTCATTAGTGTAATAAATCCCATGGCAAAAATTCCTGTTACTAAAAGTTTTAATTTATTCATAGTTTGTCATGTTGAGTTCTTTTATAACCAATTACAATGAAAATAGTTTTAGCTTTTTAATAAAAAAACCTGATTTTCATTTGAAAACCAGGTCTAATTTAGGCTATAGTTAAGGTAATAATAATCAAAGTCTTTCTCCGTGTTGAGAGATATCTAACCCTACTTCTTCTTCTGATTCTGAAACTCTTAAAGTAGAAATCATATCGGTTAATTTTAAAAGTAAAAATGCCATAACAACGATAAATACAGTTGCACCTATTAATCCTAAAACATGTACTGAGAATAATTTCCATTCTCCAAAAAACAAACCATTATCAGTAATTGCCGGATTTATAGCATTAGTAGCAAATACTCCCGTTAATAGCATCCCGACCATACCTCCTACACCATGACTTGGAAATACATCTAACGTATCATCGATTCTTGATCTAGTCCTCCATGCAATTACCAATCTACTTATAACAGCAGCTACGGCTCCTATCACTAATGAATGCCCAAACGTCACAAAACCCGCCGCAGGTGTGATAGCCACAAGGCCGACTACAGCACCTATACAAACTCCCATAGCAGAAGGTTTAATACCCTTGGACGCATCCAGAAATATATAGGTTAATGCTCCTGCTCCAGAAGCAGTTGAGGTCGTTATTAATGCGGTAGCAGCTAACTCCGATGCTGAAAAAGCAGATCCTGCATTAAAACCAATCCAACCAAACCATAGTAAACCTGTTCCTAATAACACATAAGTAATTCGTGCAGGTGTATGGCTATACATATCTTTACCTTTACCAAGATAAATAGCAGAAACCAATGCCGTTAATCCAGCTGACATATGTACAACCGTGCCACCAGCAAAATCCAATACGCCCATCTTAAATAAAACACCATCGGGATGCCATGTGGCATGTGCTAATGGGGCGTATATAAAGACAAAAAATAAACAAATAAACAAAACGTATGAAGTAAAGCGAATGCGCTCTGCAAACGCACCTGTAATTAATGCCGGTGTGATAATAGCAAACTTAAGTTGGTAAATTGCAAATAATGCGAAAGGAATTGTCGGTGCACCATCCCAAGGTTCTCTTTCCAATACGTTATTAAACATAAAATACGTAGATGGGTTTCCAATTACACCGCCCATCGAATCACCAAATACTAAACTGAATCCAAAAACTATCCACAGAACCGCGACCACAGCCATACAGATAAAACTTTGGAGCATTGTAGAAATAACGTTCTTTTTTTTAACCATTCCTCCATAAAAATACGCCAATCCTGGAGTCATTATTAAAACTAACGCAGTAGATGTTAGCATCCACGCAACATCTGCATAATTATAACTTGAATTAGCATGTATTTTAGGTGATTTTGTAAATAAGAGTGAAATTAACACCAAAACCCCCATAAAAAACAAAGGAACAAAAGATTTTTTACCAGATAAAACCATAAATATTATTTTAATTACATCAAAAATACATATTTATTGTAATTTTCAAATAAAAAAATAACTTTATTTATAAAATAATCAACAAACAAAGTTATTTTAATAAAAAAACAACAATCAAAAAGTATAAAATGATTAAAAAAACACAAAAATATTATATATAAACTTTTTTACACAACATAAAGTAGACATAAAAATATATTGGAATAATAAATAGCTGTTTTTATCCCATATTATCGGATAAAAAGGAGATATTTAACATAAATAGCTAATTATCTCATGGAAGATCTCTTTAAAATATACAAAGTTGACAACAAAGAAACCCTCTATATACAATCTCAGGTTAATGAACCTCATTTTCATCAATTCGAAGAACTAATTATTGGGAAAAAAGGAAAAATAGAGCACTTTATAGACTTCCAAAGCCAAACATATACCGCTCCTTTCATTTGTTTCGTTACTAAAGGTAAGGTTCATCGAGTGATCCCGATGCTTGTGAATGGGAATTGTGATTTTTGGGTATTACGGTTCAAGAGTGAATTTATTCCTGAAACTACCTTTAGTTTATATGGCCATTTCCATGATAATGCGAACATTGATTTTCAGGAAGGAAGATGCTTTGAAAGAATAGATCAGCTTTGCATTATGATATATGATGAAATGCAGCAAAAAAATCCTGAACTCACCATTGTTAGAGAGCTCTTGACAACTCTTTTTACAATGATTGAGTCTGAACGTATAAAGAGAATCCCTGATCATTTAAATCTTTATAAAAACCAAGACACTACCTTCAAAAACTTTCTTAATATTCTTGAAGAGAACTTCAGGAGATCTGAAGGCGTTAACTATTATGCGGAAAAGCTTTTTATGAGCGCCAGAAATTTAAATAGTATTACCCAAAATATATTACAGCAATCGGTTTCTGAAATCATAGAGACCAGAAAATTAATCGAGGCGAAGAATCTTTTAATAAGTACGAATAAAACGATATCAGAGATTGGATTTGAAATAGGATATTCAGATAAAGCTTACTTCACCAGTGTCTTTAAAAAGAAATCAGGACAAACTCCAACAGAATTTAGAGAGGAGATGCGCAAGCTTATTTCCTAATTTCTATACACTTCTTCCAAATATTCATACCTCGTCCCCCCTTATCCTTCCGATATTTGTGTAATTAAATAGAAAGGACTTTATAATGAACGATATGAATAGAAAACAATTTTTAGCAGCTGCAGTAACATTACCCATCGCAGGTGCGGCAGTAAAATTGAATGCGCTCAATAAATTTATAGATGGTCTAAATAATACTAGTAAAATGCCGGTTCTTTTCTTGGGACATGGTAGTCCAATGAATGCAATTGAGGATAACGAATTCGTTGAAAGTTTTAAAAGAATTGGTAAAGAAATAGATAAACCGGTAGCTATTCTAGTAATATCTGCACATTGGGAAACAAGAGGAACTTATGTTACTGCAATGGAAAATCCCGTTACGATACATGATTTTGGAGGATTTCCTCAGGCATTATTTGATGTTCAATATTCCGCACCGGGATCGCCTGAATTAGCGGAAGCAGTAAAAAACATCGTAAAGGATAAAGAAATACATCTTGATGATAAATGGGGGCTCGATCATGGATCATGGTCAGTAGTTAAACACCTCTATCCCAACGCAGATGTTCCAGTAATTCAAATGAGTATAGATTATTCCATGCCGGCATCTCAGCATTATGCACTCGCAAAGGAATTAGCCATATTACGTAAAAAAGGTGTATTGATAATTGGTTCTGGCAATAATGTTCACAATTTGAGAATGGTTTCTTGGAAACACCTAAGTACAGTAGGATTTGCTTTTGATTGGGCACAGGAAGCAAATGACAAAATGAAAGAATATATTTTAAATAGAAATCATCAGCCTCTTATTGATTTCGAAAAACAAGGAAAAGCATTCCAAATGGCAATCCCTACTCCCGAACATTATCTACCTATGATTTATGCATTAGCATTACAGGAACAAAATGAAGATCTTCATATATTCAATGATGCTGCCGTTGCTGGTGCTTTAACAATGACCTCGTTTAAAATTGGGTAAGATCTCTATATAATTTATTACCTAAAAAAACCGTTGATTAACCTATAAACGGTTTTTTTAGGTTATAAGTCATTCACACACCTGCAATTTCACCGAGATTATTATTTTTTTTCTTTTTTTACCGATTAATTTTCAATACTCACCGAGTTTTAAAAAGGATCTACCTATTCAGACTTCTCTTGCATGTGATATCGATATACCTTTGAATCAAACAATTACACAATCGATCACATAAAAATTTAAGTCATGAAAACGCTAATCACTTTAATCGCAACAGCAGTATTTACTTTTGTAAGTTCATTTGTATTTGCTGACACAAAACCTGAACCAGTTAGATTCTTCAAAGTAGAATCTATTATAGACCACTATATTGATGCTGCCAACAATGGTAAAACAGAGTTCCTTAATGATCTTTTTACCCAGAATTTTAAATATTCAACTCCAAATAATGGAAAGAATGAATTAATTGGACGAAAAGATCTTATTAATTATTGGAAAAGTACAAAAGGAATCAAATTAGATGCTAAAACTGATTACGCTTTTGTTGAAAAAAATGATGACTGTAGTATTGTAAGAATTAGGACGTCTTTTGAAAATTTTACAAGGTTCGACTACATAACACTTTGTAATAGTAAAGATGGCTGGAAAATCAGTAATGTTACAGTAACATACCCTGAAAAGAAATAATCTCATATAATTTTAGTTTTATAGTTTGTTAAATAAAAGGTGTAGCATTGCTATACCTTTTACTATTGATACCATTGAAAGCAATACTTTTTGTCAATCCCTTATATTTTCAGTATTTTCAAAAATTCTAAACCTTAAAAGAATGAAGAAAAACATTTTATTTGCTGCCGCTGCAACCAGCTTATTATTTAGCGCAAACAGTTTTGCACAACAAAACCCTGTGATCAAGGGTTGGTATGCCGATCCTGAGGGAATTATATACAATAATGAATATTGGATTTTTCCAACGTATTCTGCTCCTTATGAAGAGCAAATTTTCTTCAATGCATTTTCCTCAAAAGATTTGGTGAATTGGACAAAACATGAAAAAATTATTGATAATAAAGAAGTAAAATGGGCTAATAAAGCTATGTGGGCCCCCAGTGTAATTCAAAATAACGGTAAATATTACTTTTTTTTCAGCGCAAATGATGTTCATGAGGGAGAGATTGGAGGGATTGGTGTATCTGTTGCTGACAAACCGGAAGGTCCATACAAAGATTTACTTGGTAAACCGTTGATCAATGATATTGTAAATGGGGCTCAACCCATAGACCAATTTGTTTTCAAAGATAAAGATGGCCAACACTATATGTTTTATGGCGGGTGGGGACATTGCAATGTAGTTAAACTAAGTGATGATTTTAAAAGTTTAGTGCCTTTTGATGATGGCTCAATCTACAAAGAAGTAACTCCGGAAAATTATGTTGAAGGTCCTTTTATGTTCATTAAAAATAATAAATACTACTTTATGTGGTCAGAAGGTGGATGGGGTGGCCCGAATTACAAAGTTGCTTATGCTATTTCAGATTCGCCTTTCGGTCCGTTTGAACGTATTGGAACTATTCTAGAGCAAGACCCAAAAGTTGCAACTAGTGCTGGACATCATTCTGTGATTAAAATACCTAATGAAGAAAAATATTATATAGTATACCACAGAAGACCATTAGATAAAAGTGCAGCAAATGAAAGAGAGACCTGCATAGATGAAATGCACTTTGATGATCAAGGATTTATAAAACCTGTAAAAATGACCTTTGAAGGCGTTAAACATATTTTAAAATAATTAGAAGAATTATTGAAAATTTAAGCACCATTTTCTAAAAAGAATGGTGCTTATTTATTAAAACTTTAAAGTAAATATTATAAAATCTCGATCGTTGTTCCATCCACTAATGGATGAGATGTGCAAATCAGACACCTGCCGTTATCAACTTCTCGATCAGTAAGTACTTCATTATAATCCATTCTAACAGCACCTCTGGTAACTTGAGAGATACAGGTACTACACATCCCTGATTTACAGGAATAAGGTAGTTTTATTTTATGCTCCAATCCAACGTCCAAAATTGTTTTGTTATAAGGAATCGTTAATGGATATTCCGTTCCTTGAAACTTGACAAATACCTCATAACTTGTCGTATCAACTACTTCTTCCTCTTTCTCATCATCATCCTCTTCTTCCTCCGGAAAATGAAAAGTTTCCTTTTTTATATTTGCATCCGGAAATCCCATCCCCAATAGCGTAAATCTGCACAAATCCATATAAAACAGCGGACCACACATATAGAACACGGCATTTTCAGAACCATTTAGCTGAGAGTTAACCAATTCAATAATATACTCTCTATTTAATCTAGCTCTTAGCAAATTCTTCGTATTAGACCAAATAAACTCAATATGTAAACGATCAGGATATTGCTCTTTCCATGCTAATAGCTCTTCATAAAATATGGTCCGTTCTTTCGTGCTATTGCTGTATACCAATACAACCTTGCTATTATCTTCAGCGACTAAGGCTGTTTTTAAAATTGATAGTAATGGTGTAATTCCAACTCCGGCAGCAAATAAAAAAACTGTATGATTATTTAAATTAGATGGTTCATAAGTAAATAGTCCCTGAGGCTCCATTACTTGAATTTCATCTCCCACACGTGTTTTATGATGCAATAACCGAGAGATCTCTCCGTTATCCACACGTTTTACTGTTATTTCATAAGGTTCATCCAAATAAGGAGAGCTTGAAAATGAATAGGATCTTCTTACTTCACGTTCACCAAATTCGAAACACAAAGTTAAGAATTGGCCTGATTTATATTTGGGGTATGTTCCTGTTAAATCCTCGAAACGAATAGAAATATTATGATTAGGTAATGAGATTATCTCCGAAATCCTGAATGTAAACATGGCTAAAGATACCACCTTCCTATTTATATTTCAAATAGAAATAGTCTATCTCTGATCAATAAAAAAGAGGCTTAGTAAATTTTACTAAGCCTCTGATATATTTTCAAGCTTTGTTACAACTTACGTTTAACTTCAACTTGCTCGAATGCTTCTACAATATCTTTTTCCTGAATATCGTTGAATCTTTCAATATTTAAACCACATTCATAGCCTTGTGAAACCTCTTTAACGTCATCTTTAAAACGCTTCAAGGAAGCTAATTTACCAGTATGGATAACAACACCATCTCTGATTATGCGTATATCATTGTTACGGTTGATTTTACCATCCAAGACCATACATCCTGCAATTGTACCAACTTTGGAAATCTTGAATACCTCACGAATTTCCACCTCTGCAACAATCTTTTCTTCGAATTTAGGCGCCAACATACCTTCCATTGCAGACTTAATTTCTTCAATGGCATCGTAAATAATGGAGTAAAGACGAATATCTATTTGTTCATTCTCTGCTAATTTACGTGCATTCTGAGTAGGTCTTACTTGGAAACCGATAATGATAGCATCGGATGCTGAAGCTAGTAAAACATCAGATTCTGAAATAGCACCTACTGATTTATGAATAATATTAACCTGAATCTCATCAGTAGAAAGTTTCAATAAGGAATCTGATAACGCTTCAATAGAACCATCCACATCACCCTTAACAATGATGTTAAGTTCTTTAAAGTTACCAATAGCAAGACGTCTACCAATTTCATCAAGGGTAATATGCTTAGTAGCACGCATACCTTGTTCACGTTGTAATTGAAGTCTCTTATTTGCTACTTGACGCGCTTCAGACTCACTCTCTATTACATAGAGTTTATCCCCTGCAGTCGGTGCACCAGACATACCTAAAATTTGAACCGGCATAGATGGGCCAGCTTCTTTCACACGCTCTCCTCTTTCATTAGTCAAGGCTTTCACCTTACCAGAATAAGATCCTGCTAGGATTGGATCACCAATTTTCAGAGTACCACCTTGTACTAAAACTGTCGTTACAATACCTCTACCTTTATCTAAAGCTGCCTCGATTACCGATCCAACAGCACGTTTATCAGGATCAGCATGCAGTTCTAATAATTCTGCCTCTAACAATACTTTTTCTAACAATAGGTCAACATTCTCACCAGTTTTTGCAGAAATTTCTTGTGCCTGGTATTTACCTCCCCAGTCTTCGACCAAGATATTCATTACTGATAACTGTTCACGAATTTTATCAGCATTCGCTCCCGGTTTATCAACCTTCGTAAATGCAAACACGATTGGTACACCTGCAGCCATTGCATGGTTAATCGCTTCTTTTGTTTGAGGCATCACTGCATCATCCGCTGCAATTACAATAATAACAATATCTGTTACTTGAGCACCACGGGCACGCATCGCCGTAAAGGCTTCGTGACCTGGTGTATCTAAAAATGTAATCTTTTTACCTCCATCTAACTGAACCGCATAGGCTCCAATGTGCTGGGTAATACCACCGGCTTCACCTTTTGTTACATTAGCCTTACGAATATAGTCTAGTAAAGATGTTTTACCGTGGTCAACGTGCCCCATTACGGTAACAATTGGAGCGCGTGGAACTAAACGGCTTTCGTTATCCGCTTCTTCCAGTTCTGCAATCTCTTCATCTTCAGGCTTAATAAACTCAATCTGGAATCCAAACTCATCAGCAACAATTGCTAATGTTTCAGCATCCAAACGTTGGTTAATGGAAACGAACATTCCTAAACTCATACATGTTGCAATAACCTGAGTTACCGGAACATCCATTAAGTTAGCCAATTCATTTGCCGTTACGAATTCAGTAACACGCAATACCTTTGACAATGCTTCTTGTTCCATTGCCGCTTCTTCAGCTGAAGAAGCTATATCATCACGTTTTTGTCGACGTAATTTCGCACGTTGAGCAAATTTACCAGATTTACCGGCACCGCTTAAACGAGCTAGTGTTGCTTTAATTTGATCTTGAATCTCCTTTTCTGTAGGTTCTTCTTTTGGTGTATCAGGTTTTCTACCTCTGGCAGGCCCTCTATTTCCATGACGATCATTGTTTGGATGATTTCCACGATTAGTATTAGGTCTGTTTCCGCCTTGGTGTGGAGGGCGGTTTCCATCTGGTCTATTACTGTTACCATGTTGTCCCTGTCCTTGACCTTGTCTTTGTCCCTGTCCTTGATTGCCTTGGTTTTGTCCAGCATCTGCAGTTCCGTGGGGAGTATTTGGCTTATTCGTTCGCTTCCGCTTACGTTTATTGTCATGTTGATTCCCACCTGCATTATTCGATGATGATGCAACAGGTTTATGTGGTTTAGATACAGGCAACTGAATCTTTCCAACGACTTTAGGTCCACTCAAGGTTTCTGAACGAGCACGAATTACATCATCCGCAGGTTCTACCTTCGCAGCAGGTTTTTCCACTTCTATATTTTTTTTCACCTCTTCAGGTTGTTTTTCCGTCTTTACGGGTTGAGCAGGTTTAACTGGAGCTGGTTGTTCTTTTTCTTCAACTGGCTTCTTCTCCTCAACGGCCTTAACTTCTTCTTTTTTAGCTTCTGCTATAGGTTTCTCTACCGGTTTCTCAACCAAAAGATCTTCTTTTTTTACCTCTGCTGGCTTTTCTACCTCAACAGGTTTAGGTTTTTCTTCCTGCTTAGGCTCTGCTTTCGGAGCAGGTTTATTTCCTCTTTTCAAACTGTCTAGATCAATCTTACCAACTACTTTAAGAGTTGATGATCCCGAATCTTCCTTCTTAGGTTCCTCGACAACAGGTGTAGTTTCTGCTGTACTTTTAATCAAAATCTCTTCAGCAGGACTCTCTTTCTCTTCAGTAGATTCAGAGTCTAAGCTAACATTGCCAGTCGCTGGGCCTTCTTCACGGCGAATCTTGCCGATAACTATTTGTTTAGCCTCGTCTTTAACAATCTTATCACCCTGAAATTCTTTCAAAAGAACCCCATACATTTCAGGGCTCAACTTCGAACTTGGTTTAGAGTCTACATCAAACCCTTTCTTAACCAAATATTCAACAGCTGTGCCTATCCCAATGTTGAGTTCTTTTGCCGCCTTAAGCAAGTTTATACTTTTACCTTCTGTCATCTACTATTTCCTAAATATAATTTCGTACTACAAAAATATGTTTTTTTACAAGGATTTAACAATTTATTACAAATTGTTAAACCCCGGAACCCGAATTTCTGACTATTCGAATTCTGCTTGTAAAATACGTACAATCTCACGAATCGTATCTTCCTCTAAATCGGTACGTCTTACAAGTTCTTCTTCGGATAAACTCAATACAGATTTCGCTGTATCTAAACCAACGCGTTTTAACTCGTCAATAATCCATCCATCAATTTCATCTGCAAATTCTTCAATGTCTACATCCTCCTCTTCTTCTCCGCTTTCACGATAAACATCAATTTCATAACCAGTTAATTTCCCAGCTAATTTAATATTGTGACCACCACGACCAATAGCCAATGAAACCTGATCCGGTTTCAAATAAACTGCAGCTGTTTTATTATCTTCATCAATCTTTATGGAGGTAATACGTGCTGGGCTTAAAGCTCTGGTAATATATAAGGAATGATTTGTAGTAAAGTTAATTACATCAATATTTTCATTACGTAATTCACGAACAATACCATGAATACGTGATCCTTTCATACCAACACACGCTCCTACAGGATCAATACGATCATCGTATGACTCTACTGCAACTTTAGCACGCTCTCCTGGTTCACGAACAATTTTCTTGATTGTAATCAATCCATCAAAAATTTCAGGAACCTCTAACTCAAATAATCTTTGCAAAAATTCAGGTGCTGTACGAGAGATAATAATCTTAGGATTATTATTCATCATATCAACCTTATGTACAACCGCACGAATACTATCACCTTTCTTGAAGTAATCAGCTGGAATTTGCTCGTTTTTAGGTAGAATCAATTCATTACCATCTTCATCTAACACTAAAATCTCTTTTTTCCAAATCTGGTAAACCTCACCAATTACTAACTCTCCCTCACGATCTTTATATTTCTTGAACACTTCGTCTTTCTCTAATTCAAGAATTTTAGAAACTAAGGTCTGACGAGCTGCTAGTATCGCACGTCTTCCAAAACTCTCTAAAGTAATTTGCTCAATATAATCATCGCCTACCTCTAAATCAGCATCGTACTTGTGAGCTTCCTCTAATTCAATCTCTAAATCATCATCCTCAGAGAAACCATCTTCCATTACAACACGTGTACGCCAGATTTCTAAGTCACCGTTGTCCGGATTTACAATCACGTCAACATTCTCATCTGTTCCAAAACGTTTACGAATCATACTACGGAACACTTCCTCCAATACTGTAATAACCGTAGGACGGTCAATGTTCTTGAAGTCTTTAAACTCCTGAAACGAGTCTATCAAATTTATATTAGTACTCATTCTTATTTAAATGAAATTAACACCTTTGTTTCCTTTATTTGATCTAACGGAATTTCAGTCTGTATTAAAACAGCCTTCTTCCCTTTTTCTTTTACTTTTTCCTCTATGCCGATTGCTTGCTCTGTAACACTAAGTAAATTCCCTTCCTTCTTTGAACCATCTTGCAATTTTACTTGAACATTTCTCCCAATATTCTTTTCATATTGCCTATTCATTACCAAAGGCGAATCAATACCCGGTGAAGAAACCTCCAACCGATATGCCTTCTCAATAGCATTCTCCTCTTCTAAATGATATCCAACATGACGACTAACTTGTGCACAATCTTCAATTGCGATTCCGTTATCACCATCTAAAAGAATTTCTAAAATACCGTTTTTCAAAAACCGAACGCTAACGATAAACAAGTCCGGCCTATCAGCTATTTTCTCTTCTATTAACTCGATTACTCGATTCTCAACCTGCATATTTAAAAATTGAATTAAAAAAGGGGGCATACCATGCCCCCTTCCTTTCAGATTGTACAAAGATACAAATATGTTTTCTTATTTACAAACCAAAATGGCATTGTGTTAATTTTTATCAACTACAGAGTTGATCGTTTTCTGCATTTGAGCCATCATAGTTGACAAAGCTTCTAATGTCGGCTCAGGACTTGGTTCAGGAAGCTCTGTGCTAACAAAAGCCTTCGCTTTCCAGACTTCTAAAAGTTCTTCAGCAGCAACCCAATATGGCTCGTAACTCTTATTATCGGAAACCAATCTCAATCCTTTATCTTCTTTAAACTTCTGACCTATACGTTTATAAACAATCCCTTCATTAGAAGAAACCACTACATAGGTATGGCCAGGCTTAATATCATGCCAATCCTCAACATACTCTGCAATTATTAATGAACCTGAGGGCAATGGAAGCATAGAATCTCCTTTTATCTCAAATGCCCTATAAGTACCTTGATTAAACATAGGCAAAGAAAACTTAGGTAATTCACTTACATATTCAGGATCAGCATAACCATTTAAATAACCCGCACTTGCTTTTACAGGAACTAATTCAATATTCTCACGATCATTTGAATCAACAGTCACACTTAATACCCTTAGGTTAGATGCATTACTCTTCGGACTAGGTTTCCACTTATCATCAATCACATCATTCGCCAATTCATCCATACTTAAATCGTAGAAGTCTGCTATTTTTCTTAGTAACTCATACTTAGGTTCAGCCCTATCTTCTTCATAAGCCCCTACCGAAGCACGTTTTATACCCATTAAGTCAGCAAATTGCTGCTGTGTGATAGATTTTTTCTTACGTAGATATTTAAGATTTGATGAAATATTTGACATAAAATTTTCAATAAGTTTTTTAAATACTAAATTTATTAGTAATATTGTGCCAATAAAATTAGCAAATCGAGCGCAAATAACCAAATAATTTAGCTAAAACAATAATAAAATGAATAATTTCTACACATACATCATAACAGATAGCAACCGCAGATTCTTACAACCAGGAATCAGTCAAAACTTAAATCTTGTCTACAATGAACTTCAAAATTATCAGGAGTCAAAATTGTTCTCATACGCAATCTTAAATAGAATAGTACATATTGAAACTTTCCCTACAAAAGCAGCAGCTCAAAAAAGACTGACTGATTTAAACCAAATGGGAAGAATGGTAAAGGAAAGATTAATACGCAAAAACAACCCAAATTGGTTAAGCCTCTGCCCTCATGTTGCCAAAAACAGAACTACAAAAAAAGCCGTTGTTTATGCATAAGCAATAAACAACGGCCTCAACAACCTTAACCTACACTAAATCATGCTTTATCTGCTTAGACTACCAACCTGGCGCAAAGTTTAATCCGAATGTTCCAAATTTCTCTCTGGTCGGATTATTTAGCTGAATAGCATAATAAGGTTCTAATATCATCGCTCCAAAAAAATTAACCCTTAAGGATACTCCCGCACTAAATACAGGCATAGTAACATTTGGATCGTAATAAGGAACGCCATTCTGAAGATTTGTAATTAAGTCAGCATCTGTTTTTTTCCACTTCACCGTAGTTGAATTTTTCCAGGCTAATCCCCCATCTATAAAGAAATTTAAATCCGAGAATAATAATCCCGAAGGAATTACCGCTAACTTTTCTGGTCCTGTGAATGGCAAGCGAACTTCAAAATTTCCAACAACCATTTTTGAACCTGATAAATCGTTGAACCCAATCATACTATTTGGACCAAAAGAATTAGATTCAAAACCACGAATCATGTACGGATATCCTATATAAATATTATATAAATTATCAGCACCCGAGCCCACACGCATATAAGAATATACTCTGGCGGCTAATGTTATTGGTTTTATTCGGTGATATTTACGTAAATCAATATTTAAAGCTGTAAAATCAAAAGTGCCGAAGTATTGTTCTACTCCTAATCTATATCTAAACCCTTGTAACGGAGCAGCAATACCAAAAACTGCATTATCACCTACTAATCCCGCATTTACCTGAAACAAATTAAATGGATCAAGATTAGATACACCTAAAACCTTTGCAGCTTCATCATTAGAAACACGATCTCTTGTGCCATAATAATTATAGTAACTCTGCGTATAACGGTCAACTCTATATGAATTGTATGATGCAGCTCCACCAAACTCCACCCTGTGGTGTCTATTGAATGGGTAAGCCACAAATGCATCAGCCTGAGATTGAAATGATCGAACTAAATACTGATCTAAAACATCTTCAACACCGTTGCCCAAATCCCTTCTTGCAAAATCATAGAATCCGAACCGATAAGGTATATGTGATATGGAGCCTCCCCAATTCCATCTGCTCCTTTGATTAATGTAAGCTACTTGCCCTCCGAAATCATAGATTTCACCATTTATATTCAACGCAGCAAAAATTTGATTATATCCCAAAATATCGGAAAACATCCCTTGAATCCCTGAGGCAATTCCGGCACCGTATCTTGATCCCACGGACATCCCAACACCACTATTAGCTAGATAATCTAATTTAAACTTTGGTTTATAAGGAATCTCATTAATCTGAGAATCCGAAATCCGTCCATACGCATTGAAATTATTCAAGTTGGTGTTTACAACATTTACCCCTCTACTTTGTACCGGAGGTAACATTGCTGCTTCTAGATTTATTGAGTTTGGATCAACCGCAACCGTATCAAAATCAGTACTTTTTGCTTTATAAATTGCAAAGGCATTATCCTTAAAGTAGGAATAAATGATATCATCATTTGCAGAAACACTCATTGCAGGTGAATATTCTGTGATACCGCTTATACCCGTAAAGAAATCAGTCATCCGTTCTACCTGACTCGTTGCAATAACTATTCGATACATGTTTCTGAATCCATCACTGTTGGAAAGAAAATAAATCTCTTCCCCCGAAGATGAAAAATGAGGGTTCAGATTATTTGCCCCTGGGAATACTGGTATATTTCTAATCTCCTTAGTATTTACATCAACTACTGCTAACCCCATTGGAATATCCACACTTCTACTTGAAGATTCCAAAGACATCCTATCGCTACTAAATACGATAAATTTACCATCTCTGGAGAAACTTGGCTGAAAATCAGAATATTTATCATCCGTCAATTGGTTCAATTGTTTTGAGGATAAATCATAAGTATAAATATCACTTCTTCCATTTTTTAAGCCTGAAAAAGCAACTAATCCTCCGCTGGGTGCCCAGGTAATATTAGTAAATTCTGAAATATCACCCATTGCTTCAACTGACAAGGTTTTACCCGTACCGACATCAACAATCATTAGCTTATTCTTCCCTTCACTAAATACGGAAAACGCAAACTTTTTACTATCAGGAGAAAAAGTACCTGCAGATTCTATAAAACTAAATTCGTCAATATCTTTATTAGTTAGTCGACTTCCAAGTTTCCTGATTATATTACCATTCTCTGCGTCCGCTAAAAATAAATCTATACTAAACAGATCCATCTCGGACAGAAACACGACATATTTGCCATCAGGTGAAATCGCCGGTGAAACATTCATTCTTCCGGCATTCTTTTTAGACAACAATAATTTACCAATTGGATTGGAGGTTGTGTCTTTTCCTATATTTCTATAGGCATTTTCCATACTATTTTTCCACAAGGTAGACATGGTTTGCGCATCATAACCAAACACCCTACGAATAGCATTTTCATAACCATACTTCGCAGTTTCTATAAATAAAGGCATAATTACAGTGTCTCCATACGTAGACCCTACATAAGACCAGAATGCCTGACCATAACGATATGGGAAATAACGACTAGATTGCTCTGTCATTTGCCTCAAACTTGGTAAATCGTTCCGAGCATAGGAGTCACGCATCCACATAGAGGTAAAAGCATCTTTCTTTCCGATAGAAAAATATTCAGCCATACCTTCCACCATCCACAGGGGGAGATTGGCAATATTTTCTAAACGGGTAGAGTCACCACCTTCCATTAACACACGATATTGAAAAGCGTGAACCAATTCGTGTCCCAATACATGCCTTGTTTGCTGATTAATTTGCATAATAGGCATAACAACACGTTGCTTAAATGCCTCTGTTACACCGCCTGTACCAACACCGATTTCCCCGGAAATAGCCGTGGTCTGTTGAAACTCCGGATGATTGTTATAAAGAATAATCGGATTCTTCCTTGAAAAAGTATCTTGAAAAACCTGTTGATGCAATTCATACCATACCTCTGACTCCTTGGCAAACCAATTCATCATTGAATCATTCTCCAAATAATGGTAAATATTAAAATGAGGGGTATCATATACTTTGAAATCCAACTTTTTGTACCTCATCTTGTTCTGCCCAAAATACTGAGCATCAACCTGACTTGGTAATATGGACCAGAAAAGGACCACAAACAGATTTAAACAAAATATCCTTGCAAACACTACGTTCTTCAATTTCATAACTAATTATTAGCCAATAAAAATAATAAAATTAATTAAATCTATTAATTCGATTCTTCCTGCTCTGTTTGAGTTCCTTCATTTAGATGTAAAACCTCCGGTAATACTAAATTCGGAAGCTCAATATCTGGGTTTAAACCTTCCGTCTCAACAGTATCACGAGTAATTTGAATTCGTGGACCAGGACAGTTATATTTCTTTGTTATTTGAACAGTAGGATCAGGGAATTTTCCAAAAGTTACTCCAAGTTCCGGATGCTTATATAACTCCTCCATAAACATAGCATAAATTGGTAGAGCTGTTTTTGATCCCTCCCCCGTAGCTGAACTCTTGAAGTGAATGCTTTGTTCATCACATCCTACCCAAACTCCGGCTACCAAATCCTTCGTAATACCCATATACCATCCATCAACATAATCAGATGAAGTTCCTGTCTTTCCTCCTATCTGATTCTCATTTTTGAACAGGTCCCATTCCCATAAAGCTTGAGATGTCCCCCCTGATTCCTCAATGGTTCCTCTCAACATATATCCCATCAACCATGCATTTTCTGGGCTAATAGCTTGTTTGGTTGTCGTTTTAAATTCTGCAAGGACATTTCCGTTTTTATCTTCAATTCTTGAAACTAAAACCGGTTCTGTACGCTTTCCATTATTCATAAATGTACTATACCCTCTCACCATTTCAAATACGGATACATCATTAGATCCCAAACCAACTGAAGGAACAGACTCTAACTTACTATCAATTCCACATAGATGAGCCATTTCCACAACTTTATCCCAACCTATATCCTGTGTAATTTGTGCTGTTACTGTATTTAAAGAACGTGCCATAGCATGTCTTAGCGACAACTCACTATGAGAAAATGACCAATCAGCATTTTTTGGCTCCCAAACTTCGTGCTCACCCTTATTGTTAATAAACTCAATCTTAACTGGCTTATCTGTATACTTATCACATGGAGCCATTCCTGATTCTAACGCGGCCGCATAAGCAAATGGCTTAAAGGTCGATCCTGCTTGACGTTTAGCCTGGTTAACATGATCAAATTTATAGTAGTTGTGGTCTATTCCTCCTACCCAAACTTTTATCTCACCATTATATGGATCCATAGCCATCATACCTGTATTTAACATCATAATATAATGTTTTAAAGAATCCATCGTAGAGTAATTGACCTTTTCCATGCCTTTCCATGTAAAAACCTCCATTTCCTTCTTTTTGTTTAGCTCCTCTAAAACCTTCGATTCATCCTTATACTTTTCCATTAATGCAGTATAAACAGGAAGTTTCTTGGCATGATCTTCTAAAAAATTAGGAATAATATTGCCTGCTTTATCACGCCAAGGAAGTTCATTTCCCCAAACGTTTTCTAGACGTTGCTGAAGTTCAGTCATCTTGGTAGAAACAACCTCTTCTGCAATCTTTTGCATTCTGGAATCTATTGTTGTATATATTTTTAAACCACTGGTGTAAATATCTACTTCATTTTCATTCGCCCAATTCTCTAACCATTTTTCTACTGCCGTACGTAAATAGGAATCATTGGAACTTCGCAATTCCTGATTATTTAAATTTAAGTTCAATGAATCTTTAGAGAGTTTAATTAGTTCCTCATTTTTAAGGTAGCCTTCTTTCTCCATTTGGGCAAGAACAACATTTCTCCGTTGAAGGGCATTCTTCGGATTACGAATGGGGTTATAATAAGTTGTCCCTTTTAACATTCCCACTAAAACGGCAGCCTCATTCACTGAAATTTCTCCAGGAAGCTTATCAAAATATCTTATCGAAGCAGATTTTATTCCATACGCATTATTGCTAAAAGAAACGGTATTAAGATACATCGTCAGGATTTCTTCCTTACTATATTTACTCTCTAATTTAAAGGCGGTCATCCATTCTTTATACTTAGTTACTAGTAAACCCACGCCCGGAATCTTTCCCAAAAAACCTTGAGAATCTTTATATCGTGTCCTATATAAATTTTTGGCTAATTGTTGAGTAATTGTACTGGCCCCACGGTCTGAACCACCAAGAGTAGAAAACACACCCCCAAATACACCAATAAAATCAACACCGTGATGTTTGAAAAACCGAACATCTTCAGTCGCTATTAGCGCATTTATAATATCAGGTGAAATACTATCATAAGGAACCGGGTCTCTGTCCTGTTTGTAATATCTGCCGATTAAAACCGAATCGGCTGAAAATAATTCTGAAGAAACATTCAATTCAGGTAATAAAATTTCCTGCTTTGTGGGGGATGTACCGAATAGCCCCATAAAGTTAATTTGTACTGCACAAGTGAATAAAATAATGAAGTAAATAACAATCAGTGCGATACGCAGAAATTTGTTCCGAACTCGTTTAAACATAAAGTAAATATGAACAAAACTTTGTAAAAAAATCACATTATCTCATCCAAAAATGAACCTTCTAATAAAAATTAACGAATTTTAACAAATAGGAATATTAGTTTTTAATTGAGCTGTGTTACCGCACTTTATATTAGCAAAAACTGTACCCAAACTTTCTTTTGTCTCTTTACCTCCTACCTAATTAAATATAATTCGCTATTTTTACTTGACTTACTTATTGGGGATATGTTAAAACAGACATTACAACAGAAATTATTACAGAAACTCTCGCCACAACAAATTCAATTCATAAAATTGCTTCAGGTACCTACCGTTTCTTTGGATGCACGTATTAAAGAAGAACTTGAAGAAAATCCTGCTTTAGAAGATGGTAGTTTGACGAATATGAATGACCCCGTTGAAGAGTATCCCGATAAAGATCCAGATGACGACTTCAACATGGAAGAAAATAGCTATGAAGAAGAATTTAGTGTAGATGAATATATTCAGGAAGACGATTATAAAGATTATGGAGGTGGATATGAACAGGATGATGACGAAGGGAAAAAAGAAATTCCTATTGCCGTACAAGATTCCTTTTTCGAAAATCTTCAAAATCAGCTCGATCTCCTTGCTCTCTCTGACAAGGATTATATCTTAGGCCAGCAAATAATTGGTTCTTTAGATGATGATGGATATCTCCGCAGACCTATACCCTCACTTATTGATGATCTTGCTTTCTCTCAAAATATTATTGTGAAAGAAGAAGAAGTAGAAGAAATGCTTAAGATTGTCCAATCTTTTGATCCCGCAGGGATTGGTGCAAGAAGTCTACAAGAGTGTTTAGCAATTCAACTCAGAAAAAAGGATAATAACAATCCCATTATTCAGCAAGCAATGGTTGTTATTGAAAACTATTTGGATGAATTCACCAAAAAACATTATGACAAAATCGAGAAACAATTAGGCGTCAGCTCGGATGAGTTAAAAGAAATTGTGAATGAAATTCTGAAATTAAATCCTAAACCGGGCGATTCAGGTGCCGTTGCAGGAAAACAACTTCAGATTATACCCGATTTTCATATCACTAATAACGATTCTGTTCTCCATCTTACCTTAAATGGAAGAAATGCACCTGAACTTCGTGTTTCTAGATCTTATCAAGAAATGTTTGAGCATTATGAAAAAGCAGAAAAGAACGATAAAAAAATGCGTGAGGCAGTACAGTTTGTGAAACAAAAACTTGATTCCGCGAAATGGTTTATTGATGCTATAAAACAACGACAACAAACCCTTCTAAAAACCATGAATGCAATCATGGAATATCAGTATGATTATTTTCTAACTGGCGATGACAGAATGCTTAAGCCAATGATTCTTAAAGATATAGCAGATAAAATTGAAATGGATATTTCAACTGTTTCAAGAGTCGCCAACTCAAAATATGTACAGACCGAATTCGGAACCTTTTTGTTAAAATCTTTCTTCTCCGAAGCAATACAGACGGAATCAGGAGAAGAAGTTTCTAATAAAGAAGTTAAGAAGATATTAGAAGAATGTATTGCGAACGAAGACAAGAAAAAACCGCTGGCAGATGAAAAACTAACTGATATTCTGAAAGAAAAAGGATATTCCATTGCACGTAGAACGGTCGCTAAATATAGGGAAGCAATGAATATTCCCGTGGCCAGATTAAGAAAAGAATTGTAAAAAAATCAAGTGAAAATCCTTCAGAATAAAACTGAAGGATTTTTTATTTTTCTAAAATCTTGCTATTTAAAAATAATCTACTAATTTTGTAGAGTATTCAGAATTGCACAAGCAATACCAACCGAGTGATAGCACCGCGGTGGTAAATCGATACGGGCAACAAGCCAAAATAAACGAATATTGCAAGGTCTTTAAAGTCCAACTCTGAATGCAATTATGGTTAAACCCTTTAAACATTAATTGTATGTCGAACACAAAACCCTTACATCAACACTTAGTGGAACAATTTCACCACTATAGCACCACAGAATTAGTAATTTTAAACAACGATCTAGTCAGATCAAATTGGGGAACAAACAAAACTGCTTTTCGAACTGCGCTTTTAAGCACCCTTTCCAATCGGGGAATTGACCTCTCAGCTATCATCAGTACAGAAGATGGTTTTACACAAATTCAACGAGTCCCCGTAAAACTGGATAATAATAAGCTAATCCCCTTATGTTAGGGATGAGACCTTTAATAAGAATGTAAGACGAACATATTTAGTTCGTCTTTTTTATCTCCAAAATTATCAGGACTTATAAATTATAGACGAAATATACTCCTATTGTTCCAGAGCATATAAAGCAAATGTCCCCAACCAATGACTTCCCATATAATCATCCTCAGCTCCTAGATTTTCAACGGAATAATGTAAATGCTCCATCCCAATTCTTCTTAGATGTGACAGAGAAGAATCCATTTTGGATATTCGTTGAAAACAAGCAGCCCTACTATAATTCAATCCATCAAGGTGAACCAGTTTACCATCACTCCTATCCTTAACTATCGCCGGCTCCAGAGTGAAGGAAGTATCAAATAAAGCAGGCATAAAACTCTCCAACCAGCTTAAATATGGCTCTTTATCCATTACTTTACTCATTAAATAAGCTTCCTCTAAACAAGGAGAAAGAAAATCATAACCACTTGGCTCGAAAGCCAAATCACAATTTTTATCGGATTGATAAAGTCTTAAAGAATTCTCTTTAATTGTTTTTATAAAATTCTGATCTTCAATAGTGGTCGCATAGTCTAAGGACAAGGATAGACTAAAGGCTGAATTATCATGTTGACCCGCGCGAATCGGGTACACTAATTTCGGCAGGTACTCCATATATCTATTTACTAATAGATCAACTAATGGTTGCAAGTTAGCATACCAGCGTTGAGCATCTGCATCTTTCCAAGTATATAATTCCTCTTGTAACTTAAATAACCATGCCCAACCATAAGTCCGCTCAAAACCTAGATTATTTTTATCCTTAAAAAAAGAAATTTCAACCGCTACATTTTCCTCAGTAATATGCTTATTTAAAAGATTTCGTACTTCACCATTTGCATCCAATTCAGGGAATTCTTTGAGGAGCTTTATAATAGACCAATATCCATGAACCGAAGAGTGCCAATCAAAACATCCGTAAAAAACCGGGCGAAGTTCCTTTGGTGATTTTAAATCCGAATCTGCACCTAAAACTTGACCTAATTTATTAGGATATTCTATCTCCAGACAATGTGTGGGCATAGAAAAAATTTTTTTTGCCAAATCTGATGTCAATTTAACTTCTTCAATAGCAGGTTTTTCCTCTTGTTTAGATTGGTTTTTACATCCGAAAAACAATAAAACTGTAAAAAACAGAATGTTATAATGTGATATTTTCATAAACTCTTAATTGGCAATGTTTTTGATTCATAAAAATAACATTTATAAACTAAAACAATTAATACAATGAATATTAGCGACTTAATTTCAGGCAGCATCGGATCTCAGGCAGCTGAAGGTATATCACAAAAATTAGGTGTAGACAAAAATCAAGCTCAATGGGTGATTTCAGCAGCTATCCCTTTGATGATGTCAGCGTTGAATTATAATGCTCAAAAAACACCTGAGAAAGCTGAAGGTATACAACAGGCATTAACATCCAAACACAATGGAAGTATCTTTGACAATCTTGGAAGTCTTTTTAGCAATGGTCCTTCGGAAGATGAAAATAAAATTGTTAATCATATTTTCGGTAAAAACACCGACAATGTAAAGGAAAGCCTATCCGAAAAATCCGGAATCAGTATGGATAAAATCGGCGGAATATTAGCATTATTAGCCCCTTTAGTTATGGGATTTTTAGGAAAACAAAAACAATCTCAAAGTAATGAGGGTTCAGGTGGGGGCATCGGCGACCTTCTTGGTAGTATTTTAGGTGGTGGAAATACCGCAAGCAGCGGATCGACCGGAGGAGGTTTAGGTGATATTATAGGGAGCGTTTTAGGTGGGTCAACTACTTCACAAAATACAAGCAATTCACAGCCAAATGTAACCGGAGGATTAGGAGATCTAGTGGGCGAATTCTTTAATCAGGATAACGACAAAAATGCTAAAGGAAATATTTTGGATAGCTTAGCAGGTATGTTTGGAAAATAAGCCTATAAAATTAAAATATTTAAAAAAAGCAGTTCTCATGAGCTGCTTTTTTTTGTTCTCAGGAACAATTAAAATCTATAAAATAGTTACTTTTCTGTTGTTAATATTTTCCATGCTTTTTAAGGATAAGTAGTCTGATACCTAAAAAACAATTATATTTATCCATGATCTCAAAAATTAGCTTTAAGAACGATTATAGTGAAGGAGCGCATCCTAAGATCCTGGAACTACTTATACAAAGCAACCTTCAACAAGAAGCCGGATACGGTGAAGATAGTCTAAGTACCAATGCTAAGAAATTTATAAAATGCCACATAGAGAATCCTGAGGCAGAGGTACACTTTGTTGCGGGCGGTACGCAGGCGAATCTTCTTGTCATCGGCCACCTCTTAAAACCTTATGAATCCGTTATTGCCGCGGACACCGGACATATCGAAGTCCATGAAACAGGAGCAATTGAAAATACCGGGCATAAAATAAATGTTATCCGTAATGATGAAGGTAAAATTACTGTAAAAGGTATTGAATCCATCCTGAAAATTCACACGGATAATCACATGGTTAAACCGGCAATGGTTTACTTATCTCAAAGTACAGAACTAGGAAGTATTTATAGTAAAACCGAATTAACCGAAATTTCTAATTTTTGCAGGACGAACAATCTTAAACTATTTATTGATGGCGCTCGATTAGCTATGGCTTTAACATCGACACACAATGATGTATCATTATCAGACCTTGCCAGATTAACAGATGTATTCTATATCGGAGCTACAAAAAATGGTGGATTATTAGGAGAAGCTATTGTTTTTAATAACCCGAAATTAGCTGATGGCTTTAGCTACTATCTCAAACAAAAAGGAGCTTTGATGGCCAAAGGTCGATTACTAGGAGCTCAGTTTTACGCTTTGTTTGAAGATCAACTTTTCTTTGAACTAGGAAAGCATGCTAATATAATGGCAACTAAATTAGCTTATGCGCTTAAAGAAAGAGGATACAAGTTTGCTATAAACCCTGTGAGTAATCAGATTTTTCCTATACTGCCTATAGAAAAAACAGAAGAATTATTAAAAAAATATGAATTTTATATCTGGGAGCAATTGGAATATAACCAAGAAATAGTTAGATTGGTTACCTCTTGGGCAACTAAGGAATCAGAAATTGACCAGTTTATTTCTGATCTGGATTAACCGAATTTAGGTTAAGTAGCTTTATTTGCTTATTTTAGATAAACACCCTTTTTTCTATATTATGAAGCAAGACGAATTTGTGATTTTGGTTGACCAGGAAGATAAAGTTCTCGGCGAAATGGAGAAACATTTAGCTCATCATTTAAATAAGAAACATCGTGCCTTTTCTGTTTTTCTGCTTGACGATAACAATAAGTTAATCCTCCAACAACGAGCAGATTCTAAATACCATAGTCCCGGACTATGGACGAATGCCTGCTGTGGACACCCTCGCCCTCACGAGACAACAGAAGAGGCAGCAATAAGAAGAACTTATGAAGAACTTGGTATTCATGTTGATATCGATGAGTTATTTCAAATCAGCTATGAAGAACAATTAGAGAATAACTTGTGGGAGAATGAATTTGACCATATTTTTCTGGGAAAATACAGCACAAACATTCTAAACCCTAATCCTGAAGAAATTAAGGCTGTAGATCATGTTGATATTCAAGAATTGGAAAAGAAGTTAGAACAGAATCCTGAGAAATTTACCTTTTGGTTTAAATTGATTTTTCCTAAACTTAAAGATTACCTAAAAATCTGACTTTAAAAATATCGATATTTTTTCTTCGTTTAATTACGTTCAAAAGTCCCAAAAAAATGCTAAATCAGAAGGGACATTCCTTGCTATAGCATTGTAAGTAATTGTGAATTAAAATTTTGATCAAACGTTTGCTTTTACAAAATCTTTTAAAAAGATAATTATCATAGCTAAATTGAAATAATCAAAAAATAAGACCTTATGATAGTTAACATTTTAAAACCACTTTTAATTTCAATATTACTTGGATTTATCGGTTTTACATCCTGCTCTAAAGAAATGCAAACTGAAGCTCCGAAAGAAGAAGAATCCTTAGATACAATCTATACACTTCCTTTAGCTGGGAATGCTTTCCTCTCATCAGAGAGCGAATCATTTTCTGAAATAATTACAAATAATGGTTTAGGAAACTGGAACAGTGACAAAACAGTTACCAGCACTTATATTCGAGTTAATAAAGATGGAAAGCTAAACCTGGGACTTAAAGCAAAAGTTCTTCCTGCGGGTAATACAAGTCAGGTAAAAATTACGGTGAACGGGGAAAGCAAAACAATAGAACTTTCTGGTGCTGATGTTAAATCCTACCCTATTGGAGACTTTACTGTTCAGGCCGGCTACATAAAAATAGATTTACAAGGAGTAAATAAATCCGGAGGATACTTTGCGGACGTAGAAAGTTATTCTGTTACTGGAAATGCCATAAATGAAGGTGTGCTTTATAGCAATGATCCGGAATATTACTATTGGGCTAGAAGAGGGCCTTCTTGTCATTTAGGATATACTATTCCAACAACCGAAAAGGTAAGTTATTATTATTCTGAAGTTCAGGTTCCGGAAGGCTCTGATCCTATTGGATCTTATTTTATGGCAAATGGGTTCAGTGAAGGATATTTTGGTTTTCAAGTGAACAGTGAATCTGAAAGAAGAGTTCTATTTTCTGTTTGGAGCCCTTATTCAACTGATGATCCGAATTCAATTCCTGAGGATGAAAAAATTATTCTGAATAAAAAAGGTCCTGAAGTATATACTGGTGAATTTGGAAATGAAGGTTCTGGTGGACAAAGTTATCTTAAATATAACTGGAAAGCAGGAAATACTTATAAGTTCTTATTGAAAGGTCAACCGGACGGAAATGGTAAGACTGATTTTACAGCCTGGTTCTTTGCTCCTGAAGAAGGAAACTGGAAATTAATAGCAAGCTTTAAGAGACCTAAAACTGACAAGTATTTAACAGGGTTTCATAGTTTCCTCGAAAATTTTAATCCTTCAAACGGTGCATTGTCAAGAACTGCCAATTATAAAAATCAGTGGGTAGTTACTACTTCCGGGAAATGGGAGAAAATTTCAGAGGCCAATTTCACCGTGGATAATACTTATCATGCGAAGCAAAGAATCGATGCCATTGGAGGATCAAACCAAACAGGTTACTTTCTGAAAAATGGTGGCTTCTTTAACGAAATCGTTAATCCAGACACTAAATTCAATTTTAATAACACGACTGCCGCTCCTAGCATTGACTTTGAAAATCTCCCTTAATAGTAAATCACTAAAAATTTGTAATCAAGTATAATAAGAATAAAGTGTGGCCTACAAATACCACACTTTATTCTTCTTTTGTATAGTCATATTATCCCAAATCAGTATATTTACTTTGATGATACATGTAGCCTGTGCCCTAATTGAGAAAGATCAGCAAATATTGATTTGCCAAAGATCTGCAGATATGAAACTTCCTTTAAAATGGGAATTTCCAGGGGGAAAATTAGAAGATGGAGAAACTCTCGAAGAATGTTTAAGGAGAGAAGTTAAAGAAGAAATCAATTTAAATGTTGAGATACAACAAAAGCTTACGAAGGTTGAATATCATTATCCTGATTTCTCATTAACCTTATATCCGTATATCTGTACAATTAAAAACGGAAAGCTTAAAGCTAATGAGCATGAGCAAGTTTTATGGGTAGATAGAACAGAACTTTTTCGTTTCGATTGGGCAAATGCTGATTTACCCATAATAGAAGAATACATCAGAACCAGAAGAGAAGAATAAATAATCAGACCCATACTTTATTTACATAAGACAACTATGGGTCTGATTATTTTAACAAATTTAAACAAGCTGTCTCAAAGCTAATTCATATGCTCTTGAAGAAATGTTTGTTTTAGTCTGCGGTTTATAATCATGAATTTGTTTTAAAGCTTTCCTGATTACTTCGGAAACATCCGTAAAGATAGATTCATCACTTATTTCAATATTAGGTTGCATCAGGTTTGCAAATACTCTGGCCATGCCACAATTGGCAATAAAATCAGGAATCACCGCAACATGCTGATCAGCATATTCCATCACCGGTCCATAGAATATCTCAATATCAGCAAAAGGAACATTTGCCCCCGAAGCGATTACTTCCAGACCATGTGCCAACATCTGTTCCACTTGATCTTTAGATACTAATCTTGAAGCTGCTGCCGGTACAAAAATCTCTGCTCCTAAAGACCAAACTCGTTGATTCATTTCCTCAAATGGAATTAAATTATCAGCATTTAAAAAATTCCCCGATCTATTTAGGAATAACTCAGCGATTTCAACATCAGAAAATCCTTCCTCTTTTATCAATCCACCTTCCCGATCAATAATACCGACGATTTTCACCCCTTGTTTTGTTAGATAAAATGCTGCAGAGGCAGCTACATTCCCCCAACCCTGAATAATCGCCCTTTTACCAGAATTTGTACCCTCAAAAAGGTCATAAAAATGCTTAATAGATTCGGCAACACCAAATCCGGTAATCATATCCGCCACCTTAAATTTCCTTTTCAAATCCGGACTAAAATGAGCATCTTCTAAAACTTTAGAAACACCATATCGCAATTGGCCAATTTGGTGTATTCTGCCATTTTCTCTGATGTCAAAATGACCATTTAAAACACCTTCCTGAGGATGCCACAAACCAAATTGCTCTGTCAATGGAATAACATCATTTATTTCATCAACATTTAAATCCCCTCCTGTACCATAATAATTCTTAAGCAGAGGTGTAACCACTTTAAACCATCGCTCCAATACGGCATGCTTTCGGGGATCTTTCGGATCAAAATTAATCCCTGATTTTGCCCCTCCTATTGCAGGTCCCGAAACAGTAAATTTTACTTCCATCGTTTTTGCTAAGGATTCTACTTCATTACGATCCAGACCCAAACGCATTCGGGTTCCCCCTCCGGCTGCACCTCCCCGCAATGAATTGATAACCACCCAACCCTCTGCTTCGGTATCCGTATCCTTCCATTCAAAAACAATCTCCGGCTGCTTTTTCTCAAAAGCCTGCAATAATTCTTTCATAATCAATAGATTCATTTTGTTTTTATAAATTTCCTCGTTTTTCTTGTTCCCTTTCAATGGCTTCAAATAATGCTTTGAAATTACCAGCACCAAAGCTCTGTGCACCTTTCCTTTGGATAATCTCGAAAAATAAGGTAGGTCTGTCTTCAACTGGTTTTGTGAAAATCTGTAACAGATATCCCTCTTCATCTCGATCCACAAGAATTCCTAATTCCTGAATAGCTTTAATCTCTTCGTCGATCTCTCCTACCCGATCAGTTAGCATATCATAATAAGCTTCCGGTGGAGCACCCAAAAATTCAACACCTCTGGATTTTAATAACTTTACGGTATTTAAAATATCATTTGTAGCCAATGCTGCATGCTGAACTCCTTCTCCTTCATAAAATTCCAAATATTCTTCAATCTGAGATTTTTTCTTTCCTTCGGCAGGTTCATTTATCGGAAACTTGACATAGCCATTTCCATTACTCATTACTTTACTCATCAAAGCTGAATATTCAGTATTAATCTGTTTATCATCAAATGATAGAATATTTACAAAACCCATTACATTCTGGTACCATTCAACTGTATCATTCATTCTATCCCATCCAACATTTCCAACGCAATGATCAACGTATAATAACCCTGTTTCTTCCGGTTGGTAATCACTCTCCCAGGAGGTAAATCCGGGCATAAATGGTCCTGAATAATTCTTACGCTCAACAAACATATGAACCGTTTCTCCATAGGTATAAATTCCCGCAGTTCGCACCTCACCAAATTCATCCTGCTTTACCTCTAACTCCTGATAAACTTTAGCACCCCTTTTAACAGTTTCATTTAATGATTTTTCTGCATCTTCAACCCATAGGGCTAATATCTTTACACCATCACCATGCTTTTTGACATGTTCCGAAATCGGACTATCGGATTTTAAGCCGGTTGTTAGTATGATTCTGATTTTATTTTGTTTTAGTACATAAGAAGCTCTATCCCTAACTCCTGTTTCAGGACCGGCGTAAGCTTCCGATTGAAATCCAAAAGCGGTCTTGTAAAAATGAGCCGCCTGCTTTGCATTACCTACATAGAATTCTATATAGTCGGTTCCGTTTATCGGTAAAAAATCCTGTGCCTTTGATATTTTTTCAGCAAATGTTTGTGTCATAACTTATTTTATTAATAGTTTAACTAATCCATGATTTATAGTAGTCTTGATCTTCAATCTGTAATGCCTCCTCGGTCAACATTAAGGGTCTAAACGGATCTATCATTACAGCTAACTCTTCCGTCCTTGTTTGCCCTATACTCTTTTCAACTGTTCCGGGATGAGGACCATGTGGAATTCCTCCCGGATGCAGTGTAATTTGTCCTCGCTCTACAGACTTACGACTCATGAAATCACCATCAACATAATATAGCACCTCATCGGAATCAACATTACTATGATTGTATGGTGCAGGAATAGAAGATGGATGATAGTCATACATTCTCGGACAGAAACTGCATAACACAAAAGAATTGGTTTCAAATGTTTGATGTACAGGTGGTGGTTGATGCAACATACCTGTTATCGGCATAAAATCATGAATAGAAAATGCCCATGGATAATGATAACCGTCCCAACCAATAAAATCAAATGGATGTGTGCCGTATATATAAGGGTAAATCAAGCCTTGTTTTTTAATCTTTACTTCAAAATCACCTTTAACATCAAAAGTTTTCAAATTTTGCGGACGTCGTATATCTCGTTCACAAAATGGAGCGTGTTCCATTAACTGTCCAAATTCATTCCTATACCTTTTTGGAGTTCGGATAGGTTCAAAGGATTCAACAATGAATAACCTATTTTTTTCTGTCGCAAAGTCTATTTGATAGATAACACCTCTTGGAATAACAAGATAATCTCCATAGCTGAATTCAAGCTCTCCATAACCTGTTCTTAAAGTTCCCGATCCTTCATGGATGAAGAGAATTTCGTCAGCCTGACTATTCTTGTAAAAATAATTATCCATAGACTGCTGTGGAGCAGCAAGAGATATATGTAGATCAGCATTAACCAGAACCGGAGTTCTACTGTCAAGAAAATCACTTTTCGGTTTTACGTCAAAACCTCTCAAGCTGGTATGTTTGAGATGCTTCTCTCTGGCAATTTTCGGACTAACATCATATGGTTCCCGAATCTCCTTTACAAGTGTCGGAGGAAAACAATGATACACTAAAGAATAAACACTTGAAAATCCATGTGTAGATACTAACTCTTCAGAATACAGCTCACCATCGTCTTTTCTAAAAACTGTATGGCGTTTTGGAGGAATTTTCCCTAATTGATGATAAAGTGGCATAATAAAAAAGTTTATAAAATGATTAAAAATAATAATAGGATTACTTAGCCAAAGGCTAGATATTATTTCTGGATATTAATAAGAATTGGGATTAGTACTGGGCAAAAACAACATCAGCTATTAATGCCTTGATATAGGGCATCAAACCTTGTGGAAGGTCCATTTGCTTCATGTTGGTTAAGTTCATAATACGGTATATATTATTTCAAAGATAAACTTTATAGTTTTATATTTACAGAAATATTCTGAAAATTAACATGGTATTACGAAATTATATTTCTTAACGCCATACGATTGTAACCTTTATAAATAATTAAGCTAAATTTTCAAAAATTCTTTATGAAAATTGTAACATATTTAGAAAATGGAAAGGATCAGCTTGGTTTTGTTATCGAAACTCAAGTTTATCCCAGTCATCTCCTCTCCAATTCTCTTCCCAATAATATGCTGGAGTTACTGAAACAAGGTCACGAAGGAATGGAAAAAGTCCGACACGCTCTTGACGCATTTCAAAAAAATGATAACTTCCAGGAAGAGGGTCTCCCTTTTTCGGAAATAACACTCGCAGCTCCGGTACCAAACCCTACTTCTTTTCGTGATGCTTATGCTTTTAGACAACATGTAGAAACTTCAAGGTTAAATAGAGGGTTAGAGATGATTCCGGAATTCGATGAATTTCCTGTTTTTTATTTCTCAAACCACCAAGCCATTCAAGGCCCCGGAGCCGTCTACTGTATGCCAAAACATTTTGAAAAATTAGATTTTGAATTAGAAGTTGCCATCGTCATTAATAAAAAAGGTCGAAATATAAAAGCCGCTGAGGCCGACTCTTACATTGCCGGATTGATGATATTAAACGATCTGAGTGCAAGAAAACTTCAAATGGAGGAAATGAAACTAAATCTGGGTCCTGCTAAAGGTAAAGATTTCTCCAGTTTGTTTGGCCCATATCTTGTCACGATTGACGAATTAAGTGATCGGATAAGTGTAACCAAAGAAGGACATATTGGAATAACATACGACCTAAACATGAAGTGTTGGGTAAATAATATTCTTGTTTCAGAAGGTAATTTGAAAGATATGGATTGGACATTCGCAGAAATTATTGAGCGCGCTTCTTATGGTGTTACTTTGTATCCCGGAGATATAATAGGTTCCGGAACGGTCGGCACCGGATGCTTCCTCGAACTTAACGGAACTGCTAAAAGAAAAGACCCTAATTCCGAAGAGCAATGGCTACAACCAAACGATCAAATTAAGATGGAGGTAACAGGTTTAGGTATATTGGAAAATACAATTTACCAGGAAATTGAAAATGAAAATTAATTCTAAAGATTAAAATATCCACAATGTTTAACGAAATAAAGACTTTTGATCAGAAGACGCATGGGGCAGTTTTTGATAATTTAATAAAATATGCTGTTGCACCACGACCGATTTGCTTCGCTTCAACTATTGACAAAGAAGGCAATGTAAATCTAAGCCCCTTCAGCTATTTCAACTTCATGTCCCAAGTACCTCCTCTATGTGTCTTTTCTCCATTAACGAGAATGCGAGATGGTAAGGATAAACATACTTTGGAGAACATCCGAGAAGTATCTGAAGTTGTTATTAATATCGTTAATTATGATATGGTGCAACAACAATCTCTAGCTAGTACTGAATATCCAAAAGAAGTTAACGAATTTGACAAATCTGGCTTTACTCCTATCGCATCCAAATACATAAAACCACCACGCGTAGCTGAGTCACCTATTCAACTGGAGTGTAAGGTTCGAGATATCATAACTATTCAAGAAGCTGGAGGATCAGGAAACCTTGTGCTTGCAGAAATAGTATGTATGCACGTTCAAGGCCATTTGCTTGATGAGAACAATCAGATGGATCAAGCAGCTTTAGATTTAGTAGCGCGATTGGGAGGCAACTGGTATTGTAGAGTAACAAATGATAATCTTTTTGAAGTTCCTAAGCCTTTACGCACAATGGGAATTGGAGTCGATCAATTACCTGAGCATATACGTAATTCAGCGATTCTTACCGGAAACCAACTCGGATTACTGGCAAATATTGAGCAAATCCCAGATAGAGTTGAGTCTATTCAACATGATGAACATGTAACTAGTCTCTTGGCAATGTGGGCAGATGACCAAGTTCAACTAAACAATGAACTACAAAGACATGCTGCCAAATTATTGGACGAGGGTAATATCGAAGAAGCCTGGCAAATTCTATTACTTAGCTAATTCTAAATTAATAGGCTGGGTTCTTGCCAAATGAATACCGTCAGAAATCAATTTTCTCAGGTCAGGATTAGTCTTGACCTTTTTCATTAATTCAGATTCTATTAAATTCGAAAAATCTACATCTTTTTGATTAACCGCCAGTTCATAAAGTTCAACCATCGCTAACCAATCCATTGGAAACTGACGCATTAATTCTTCAAAGATCGTATTCAAACTCCTTGCAGATTCAGAACGTTCTCGCGTCGCACGAATTTCTCTATACAATCCTTGGAGCGCTATCTGTTCTTTTGTCCAACTTAACTTTTCCGTTTTTACGTTTGAAATATTTATCTGTGGATCAAAAGCAAATTTATCAGCAGCCCCGGAATAAACTGACTTCACAGTCGTTCCAATAGCCATATCATAAATACCCCAGCCTGGTTCAAACAAAATTGTACCTGAAGGTTCATGAATCACTTTACAATCTTCAAAACTTAAAATTATCAGATATCCGTCCTCATTAAATAACCATGATTTTGGTTTCCCAGAGACTAAAATCCCCGATTTAAAATAAAGTGAACAATATTGCCCTATTTCAATACCCTTTTCAACCAAATCCGATTCCTTGCTTTCTTCGAGTGCTTTTTTCCAATTTAATAATTCTCCGACCGGAGAGCTAAACCCTTCTTTGTGGTAATTTTTATCATGCCCCTTTAATTCTTTATTCTCATAAGCCAATGCAGTAGGCCCAGATGTTTTGATTGCGATTAATTCAGCATTTTCGGATAGAATAGGTACAAAATCACCTGAAATTTGCAACCCGGAACTCAATTCTGCGGTACAAACATTTTTGCTTTCAATTGCCTTAACCATCCCCTGTTTACCTCCAATCCGAAAAGCCATATTCGCTGCAAATTCCTCTAATACTTGGTAGGCATGAGGAAAGTCAGGGGTTACAAAAAGCTGCGGTTGAGGCTTTGTTATATCATAAGCATATTGTAAAGCATCAATAGTATAAGGTAATTTTTTCACTTCAGGACGCATACAGGTAGCACTTTCACCAATAGAAGATAACAGGCCTGCACCATATATTTTATGCTCTTCTACCGTCCCTATCAATCCGTATTCCACTGTCCACCAATGTAGCCTGCTTAATAATGCCATTTCAGAAGGTTCCCCCATATTATTTGACACCTCATTGAAGCGTTCAGTAGCCTTCTCTACTTCCTCTTCTGTGGCATCTTCTTTCTCTTTTATGATGGATAAAGCACGAATGGCCTCATATAATTCAAAGTCTTTTGCTGAGCTCATTGCTTTAGATCCAACCTCTCCAAAATACTGCAGGTATGCTGCATACTCAGGTTCACCAATGATGGGGGCGTGACCTGATGATTCGTGAATAATATCCGGAGCAGGAGTATAAGTAATATGTTCCATCTGCCTGATATCTGCAGCAATGACTAATACACAATGCGCCTGAAACTCCATAAAAGCAGCTGGTGGAATAAAACCATCAACGGTTACAGCTCCCCATCCGATCTTACTCAAGCTATTATTCATTGACTGCAAATCCGGTATTCTCTCTATAGTCAAACCAGCTTTAGTTAATCCCGGTATATAAGGGTAATACGCGATGTCTTTTAAATAAGCATAATTCTGACGCATAACATACCGCCAAATTGCCTGATCTATGGCACTGTAACGATCATAGTTTTGTTCAACCACATATTGTTGCAAATGCTTTGGCAAACTCTCCAAAACAGGATTGTTGTAGGTATTCATCATAATTAAGTTTAAACAAAATTAAAGGATTTAACTTGCCGAACAAAACCTAATATTTTTTATAAAATATCCTTAATAAATGTCCCATAACGCATATAAATTTATCAGAAAACTACCTATAATTCCAGAATATTTTAAGTCAGATTCCCATATTTTTATACTTTTGCAAAACTTCTTAACAGCTATTCATGTTAAGGATTAATAAATCCTGTAGATTAATTTGAATGACAGGACTTTAAGTATATTATGGAGCAAAACCTCAGACTTTTTGATCTTGCATTAAGGCAAGTTGATCTATTTCCAAACCTCAACATGTTTTCTCATAAAAAAGAGGGAGAATGGAAACCTGTTACTACTTTAGAGTTTTTAGATAAAGTAAATGCTATATCTAAAGGTCTTATTGAATTGGGTGTAAAACCAAATGATAAAGTTGGCTTAATAGCTGATAGTAGTATTGAATGGCATATTGTCGATTTTGCTATTCAGCAAATTGGTGCTGTTGTTGTTGCGATTTATCCTAATATTAGTGATGCAGATTACCATTTTATTTTTAATGATGCTGAAATAAAACTTTGTATCGTCAGCAACAAAAATCTATACAATAGACTAACACAACTTACCGAATCAATTTATACCCTGAAATACATTTTTTCTATCGAAAAATATGATGGAATCCGTAATTGGGATGAATTAAAGACCGTGGGGTCACATATTCCGGATACTAAGCTTGAAGAGTTAAGAGCTAACATTAAACATACGGATTTAGCAACGCTAATCTACACATCCGGCACTACAGGCAAACCTAAGGGGGTAATGCTGACACATCATAATATCATCTCCAACATCGAAGCCGCTAGAGAAATCACTCCTTGTAAAGCATATCAAAGGGGACTTACTTTCTTACCTCCTTGTCACGCTTATGAAAGAATGGTTATATATACTTATATGTATATCGGTCTCACGATTCATATTGCGGAATCTTTGGATAAAATCGGTCAAAATATAGGTGAAGTGAAACCGCATATTATGACGGCGGTGCCGAGAATTCTTGAAAAAGTCTACGAGAAAATTATGAAGGCAGGACTTGAACTCTCAGGAATGAAACGAAAGATATTCGACTGGGCAGTAAGCATAGCTGAACAATATGACCCAAATCCTGAGAAAAGATCATTCTCCTATAATATAAAACTAAAATTAGCGAAAAAATTAGTGCTGGATAAATGGTATCAGGCTCTAGGTGGACACTTACTGACGGTTGCTTCGGGCAGCGCTTCCTTACAGGCAAAATTAGCTCGTGTGTTCCTAGCTGCCGGAATCCCATTATATGAGGGCTATGGAATGACTGAAGCTTCTCCTCTTATTTCCGTCAACCATTACCTGAAAGGAATACGAATTGGAACCGTAGGGCTGGCGGTAAAATATGTAGAAATCAAACTTGCAGACGATGGTGAAATTCTTGTAAAAGGGCCAAATGTTATGCAAGGCTATTATAAAAATAAAGAGGAAACTGATAAAACCATTATTGATGGTTGGCTGCATACAGGTGATATTGGTATTTGGGAAGATGATGTATTTCTAAAAATCATAGATCGCAAAAAGGAAATGTTTAAAATTTCCGGCGGTAAATATGTTATTCCTCAACCTATTGAAAAGAAATTACTCGAATCCAATTTTATTGAACAGGCGATGGTCATTGGTGATGGACAAAAGTTTGCCTCTGCCTTTATTGTTCCAAACTATGCTCATTTACAGGATTGGAGTAAATCCGAAGCTCCGGAACTCAAAGGAATACCCAAAGATCAATTCCTTCTTGATCCGAAGGTAGTCCGCAAAATCAGTAAAGAAATTCAAATTGCCAATCAACATTTCGGTAACTGGGAGCAAATCAAAAAACCAATCATCTTAGCAGATGAATTTACCATAGAAAACGGCGAGCTAACCCCAACACTTAAGATGAAAAGAAAAGTTATCCTCGAGAAATACAAAAACAAATTCGAAGAGTTATACCAAATTGAAGAAAGGTAATTAGATTTAGAACTAAGACAAAAGAGGATAGACATTAGATCTTCTGTCACTTTTGCGCTTCAAAAGTGACCAAAACGCCTGACTCATTTGAGGTGTCATCTCGCACTGACCTAATTCAGGAAAAGATTTCCTTCGATGACGAGGATGGAACTTTA
>JBEBRZ010000006.1:0-60476 GCA_040394615.1 Sphingobacterium mizutaii | reverse complement strand
GGCCTGCTTGATCCGGGCCAATTACTTTTCTTCCTAGTGCATCAGTAAAAGCCCAGTGATCAGAATTAACAGCAGAACTAGTTTGAGCAAAAGCACTTGAACATAAAACTATTATGAAAAGAAAGTTATAAGCAAAAAAATTCTTCATCATTATTTAGCCAGTTTTATGTGTTTTATTTTCCCTGTACCTGCAGTTTCAAAAACTATTTTCATACTTTTCATAGCTCCCTTATATTCAGGAAGATAAGCTAGATTAACCCGATATTTTTCAAATTTTCCTGATGATTTCAATTCATCTTTTAGGGACAGCTTCTTTGCTTTAGGAAAGCTGATAGACTTTTCCTTATTTTCTTTTTCTACATCAAATTCGCCCTCCGTCCAATTGAGATAATCAGTAAAGTCAGACTTACCCACAGGTTGAACTTCAACTCTCATTGGTAAAATGCCAGTTCCTGGAAACTCTCCTTCAATTTCTAAGAAGGGGGCATCTTCAGCTTTCCAAAAGGTAGTGGGTCCTGCTAATGTCCCAGACTCTTCAAAAGTGAGATTTAATTCTCCTTCTATCGGAAAGCCGGTATCTTTCATACCGCCCTCAAAAAACCAATTATTTCTATCTTGATCAAATTTCCATTCAGGATTAGCAACTACTTGCCAATTCTTCTGCGCATAAGATCGTATATCATTTAAATCCCCTAAGATAAAGGAGGTTGTATAAGTCCATTTGATATTATGATCTATTATTTGTTTACCTACTGGAGCAATATGACCTGTTTCTACATCTTTCTCACCTCCAACTCCTTTTTTTGTATCATTAGGATGAAACCCGGCATTAAAAGCCATAACTTCAGGTTGAAATACACCAATACCTTTACCATTTTTATCCAAAAGTGCAACCCAATTTTCAGGAGTGTAAAAATGAACCCATGGCCAACCTCTATTACTTCCTTTATCAACTATAACTGATGTAGGCTGATTTGTAAAAGGTTGATCTCCCAAATAAGTAACCACCTGATACCATGGCCCATTGGTGTACACAGCCGGCATCTCTTGCGATCCAGCCCTATATTGGGTCTTATCAGCCCGATCGTTGATGATTGTTGAGGTCATAGTTATAACATTGTCATCCAATTGATATAGTGTTTCAAAAACACATTCTCCGGCAACACCTGTCTTATGTGGCCATTGCATAGGTATACTTTTAACAAGCATGGAATGCTCACCTTTTTTCTCAAAAGATAATACCTTTGCCCGATGACCACCTGCATCCCCTGATTGAATAGGATTCCAGCCCAAACCTTCCCATTCCGGGCTAGGTCTTTCACCATTTGGTCCAATATAAGGCCAAGGCCCTGAGTAATAAGACATCTGAATCTGACGCCCCCAATCATAACTGTTGATCATATTTTTTCCGCCATTTTCTTCATCGGAAAGGTATGTTACGGCACCTCCTAATTTCAGGTCAATACCTAGCTTTAGTCTTCCGTTTTGAAGATAACGCATAGAGGAAACTGCGGTAGAAGTATCATTTGAAACAGTATCATTATCCTTACTGGAATTAATTGTACTTGAGCAAGATGTTGCACTTGCTAAACAAGTAACTAACAAAATATTCAATGTAGTTTTTAGCCTCATAATGTATGCTATTATTTAGGTTTTAGGAATAAATATCGAAAGATGAGTGCTTTTCAAGACTCATCTTTCGAATAGAAAAATTTTAAGGGATTGAATTACCAGCCTGGATTTTGCCAAACTTGTCCGGTATAGGATTCCATTTTTGATACTTCAGATAATTTTAAAGGGAACATTAGATATTTATCGGCATTAGTACCTCTATCTTGAAGTTTGAAACGTGTATAGTTAAACTTATCGTTTTCTTTAGTAATGCGCATACCCGTCACAAATTTATCTGTTTCATTCAGGATCTTCCATCTTCTTACATCAAAGAACCGATGTTCCTCAAATGCTAATTCTACCTGTCGTTCATTACGATACCGAACCAGAAAATTTTCTTTAGATAATCCTGTAGGAAGGATTGGCATTTCTGCTCTCTGACGGATAGCGTTTACCGCATCTCTAGCAGATAACGCCCCTGAACCTGAAACCTTTCCTTCAACAGATACATCGGCACCAAACGCATTTGCAGCAGCTTCAGCAAAATTCAAATACAGTTCACCCAATCTAAACACCTTCATTAGGCCGTCTCCATCAACATTCACATTCGACTTATAATTATTGAATTTACGTAAGTAATAGCCTGTTCGTGTAAATCGAGTTTGAGTGATATTACTGGATATTCCACTGTTTCCACCAACAAATGTTTCTACAGGAGTTGCTGCGGGTGGAGGAGTAAAACTTTCTACCTGAAAGTTTCTAACCGTTAGTTCATATCCGGCACCTGAAGTTAAGTCAAATCTAAGAAAGTGGTTTTCGGGAGCTGCTCCACCATTTGAATTCACACCAAATCCCCATTTATCAATTGCTGAACTAAGGTCATATTCAAATCTAGTCCATTCAGAAGCTTCAGGGATGGTGATATTTTCACCTGTTGACACTCCACCCTGTGGTCCACCGGCAACACAGAAAAAGAATTCAGCATTATTAACTTCCTTATTGCTTTTATATTCAAAACTGATAACGCGTTTTTCGCCGTTGGATAAAGCCTTACCAAGAGTCCCAGTATGCACCCATGGGTCACTAGAAGTTGTTATTAAAGTAGTTTCCTCACCACTCCTAGTAACAGTTACATTGTTAACGGTATTAGTAATACTTAATGGGAATAAATCTTTTTCAATATTTCCAGTCGTCAAAGATCTTGGAGAATTGTTATAATACACAGAAGCATAGAAACGAGGATCTCTTCCTTCATAAGGTTTTAATGGGTCATAACCGGAAGCACTATTGATTATCGGTTGTAGATGCTGTGCATCAGCATAACCGGTAATAGCCATTTGGCCAGTTGTTTGCATTCCATAAGCATCCACTAATTCCTGAGACGGACCGGCACCTGCTTTCTCAGCCCCCTGGGTAATCGGAGTCCCTGCCCATTTCCAAACATTTGTACGAGCTGTAGTCGTTTCATAAATTGTCTCTTTATCCACTGAACGACTCGGATCAGAACGAAGGATAAAATAATAAGCATAAGCATTCTGTGCAATATCCTCAGATGGCTTTGTTTTAAATAATTCAAAACCATGTGCTAAACAAGCATCTAATGAAGTCTTTGTAATGTCTGCTGCTTTTTCCCAAGTATATTTACTTCCTGTACTATACCACAATGGGCTTGCAGCATAAAGGGCTGCCTGAGATTTTACTGCGTGTGCAAATGCTCGCGTAATGACTCCTCTCTCATTATCTGTTATATTCCACCTAAAACCAATATTCGCGTTTCCAGTTTCAGGTAAAGCTAAAGCCGCATCACAATCCGCCATAATAAAGTCTATACACTCCTCGAAAGATGCTCGCGAATCATTCGAAAAATCGTGCGTTACTTCATAAGGTGTGTTTATTAAAGGGACACCACCGTAACGCTTTACTAATTGCAGATAAAAATAAGCTCTCATGGTAAGCACCTCACCTATCCAGCCGTTTTTTTCATCCTCATCGATAACAGCAGTAGACAGCTCAGGGTCATTAATACTAGTTAGAAAAGTATTACATTTCCTTATTGCCTGAAAATAATGACCCCAGGAATATGATCCTTCTACTGGATTATTATTTGGAGAGGTTCTATTGTTATACCAGTCGTTAACATCGCCATTAACACCATCACTTGCATCATGAGCCTCATCGCTAAAGGATGCTAAAGGTGTTTTTCCACCCTGGTAGGTAAAGCCAACTTGTGGCATATAATTGCGAACTGAATTATAATAATTTCTTGTTCGCTGGTAGCTATCAAACATATCCTTTAAGGTTAATCTACCATCGGATGGAAGATCAAGATCTGCGCAGGATTCTAAACTAAAAAGGCTGACAGCAACTAATATGATTCTAAATAAATTCTTCTTCTTCATGATCTTAATTTTTAGAAGTTCGCAGTAATACCAATATTATAGATTCGATAAGGTTGGAAAGTACTCATACTTCCAATTTCGGGATCGATATACTTGCTATTCATATTGTCAATTGTAAACAGGTTTTGAAAGTTCAAAGCCACTCGAACTTTCTCTGAACGAATTTTCTGTGCGATACTTGCTGGTAGGCTATATGCAATTTCCATATTCCTTAATCGTAAATATGAACGGTCAGAAAGAAAGTAATCATTGGCCACGTGATTAGTAGAAGGAGACAAAGATAGCGCTGGGTATGAAATTTCTTCTCCTGCTGCATATCGCTCTGGAGTCCAGGCATTCAAATGTATATCATTGAAAATACCCTTACCTGAGTTTTCATAAGCACCGATTCCACTTAGGAATTGTGTACTCTTGTTAACACCATGCAGCAATACTGAGAACTCCCAGCTTTTATAGTTAAATCCGGCAACCAAGCTAAATTCTTGTTGAGGCAACCTAGCATAGCCAATCGGTGCAATATCTTTTTCATCAATGATCTTATCATCGTTAAGATCCTGATAAATAAAATCTCCCACTCTTGGTGTTCCAAATGAATAAGTCAATCCTGAATTGCTTAATTCTTCAGCAGAATTAAACATACCATTACCGTTTGATCGATCGACCAAATATCCCCATTGTTGTCCTAATAAAAACCCTTGAGTACGATATGGATAAGCATAGTCATCGCCCAAAGAAGACTCTTCAATGTTGATAACCTTATTTTTTGCCTGCATAAAATTTGCCTGGGCAAAAACCCGTAGATCTTTCGAAAAATTCTTATCAAAACCTACAGCAAGCTCAAATCCCTTATTTTCCATTTTACCATCATTTAATTTCGGGTAATAGCCCAATGGAATCCCTTGATATTCAGGAATACGAGAGCTGCTATTGATCAGCATATTGTCAACCTTGTTTGAGAAATAATCGAAATCAACAGTAAACATATTCAACAGTCCAAGATTAACTCCAAGGTTTATTTTTTTGATTTTCTCCGCTTCCAAAAGAGGGTTACCCATTCCTAATTCAGAACCATCAGAACGAATATTATCTAAATAAAGAAACCTTGAACCACCTAATTGATCGTTTCCACTGATACCATAAGATGCGCGGAATTTCAACAGCGAAAGGACATCCGATTGAAGGAAATCTTCTTTTGAAGCAATCCATGCTGCGGACACTGCAGGTGTCATGACATAGCGATTATCCGGATGAAATTGTTCTGATCCTGAATAACCCATATCTGCCTTGAGGTAATACCGATCTTTATAACCATACAAAGCTGATACTCCAAAATTTTGACGCTTGTAAGGTAATACATCATTAGAAGACCCTGCGGATTCTTTTTCTTGTTTCAGATAATAGGTATGCGCTGAAGCATCAATACTGTGATCACCAAACCTACGATTGTAATCCACACGGGCAAGCAGATTCAGATAATAGAAAAATGTAGAACCCTTGCCATAAGATAATGGTGTATTTTCAAACGTTTTATATTGGGTGAAATCCAGTATAGAAAAATCATCATCACGTAATGCTCTAACATAACTTTGACTTGTTCCTGTTTGATTACGGACATACGTTTGGTAAGCCATACCACCACTTGTAGAAAGTCCTTTAGTTAAGAACCCCATATCTAATTTAAGTCCTGTTTGAGCGATAATATTTGTCTCTATTATACTTGAATAACCAGACCTGTTTAGTGTTCCATATACCGGATTATCCAGGCCATCCACCGTGACAACTTGATTACTCAGGTCCGGATTGCCCTCAATAATTGGACTCAAAGGACCATACATTGTAGAAGGTTGATTAAATATCTGACTATAGATATCCCAACCCATCGTACCTCCTGCCAATATTTCTCTCTTAATATTACCGGTTAATCGCATATAACCTGTTAGGTAATCATTGAATTTGACGTCCATATTAGAACGGAAGTTACCAATGTTCACATAAGGTGTAGGATCATAAAGACGATCAGCTTCATCACTAATCTTAAAAGGTTGTCCTTGATTAATAAAACTCAAGTTTGAATAGTATCTGAATTTTTCAGATCCACCCGCTACGTTTACTCCAGCACGCTGTCTCATTACCATGTCTTTCATAAACATGCTATACCAGTCATTATTAGGGTACCTTTCGTCCCCACCGTCACGAAACAGATTAATCTCATCCTGACTAAATTGCGAAAACGCTCCTAAACCATCCCTCTCACCCGCTTGATTTCTCAATTCAGCATACTGGGCAGAATTAATAAATAAAGGTTTACGAGAGACTTGCTGAAAAGTTTGATCTACATATCCTTCAACATCCAGCTGTCCATTGTAACCTCGCTTAGTTGTAATAACAATAACGCCACCGGATCCCTGTATACCATAAGCGGCGGTTGACGACGCATCTTTCAATACTGTAATATTATCGATTTCCTTAGGTGATATAAACTCAACATACTGAGTTGGGGCAATGACACCATCAATAATCAATAGCGGTGAGTTACCATTCACAGAAGAGTTTCCACGTATGGATTTACTAAAGTTTCCATACCCGAAGAAAGTCAGCTCTGCAATGTTATTAACAACTGTTAAACCAGGTAATTTACCCTCATAGGTATCGGATAACACGTTAGATGGTGTTTTATCTAACTCCTTACCCGATACACTTGATACAGCTCCGGTAATTGATTCTTTCGTATAAGATTGATAGCCAAAATTCACGACTCCCCCCATATGATGGGGATCAAATGATAAAGTAAGTTCTTTATTATCCAGAATTTGATCAATTCCGATTCTTAGGTTTTGATAACCATCTGCCGTAATTAATACAAAACTATTCTTAGAATCAACGGGAATACTAAAGTTCCCATCCTTATCCGTTGTCAATTGAAACTTACCATCCTCTGTGGTGATCACTGCGCCTTGAATTGGTTGATTAAATGTATTAACTAACCGATTCTTAATATTCTCTGTTTCCTGAGCTTGTAGGGAACCTGCAAGTAAGGAACAGATAATACTGCTTGATATAATTTTTAATATTTTATCCATGTTGTATAACAATCATAATACTACCATCCTGGGTTTTGCCATTTTTGACCCGTTACAGATTCCAATGAAGCGGCCTCATTTAAAGGAAGAGGCAACAATAAATCACGATTTTGCCAACCTCCACGAGGATTACTTGAAATATTTCTTCTGGAATAAGTAAATGTGCCATTACTATTTTTTGTAATAATCATAGCCGTAAACCATTTACTTGTTTCAGATAAATCACCGTTTGGTTTCTGCCAACGACGGATATCAAAATATCGTTGTTCCTCCCATGCTAATTCTACCCTTCTTTCATTTCTGATTCTCAAGATGAGATTTTCTTTAGATAATGAAGCCGGAAGATCAGGCATGCCAGAACGTTTTCGAACCTCATTGGCTGCTGCTCGCGCTTCGTCCAATTTTCCGGCTTCTGCTGCGGCTTCTGCTAAATCCAATAATGTCTCTCCAAGTCTATAAAATTTCCAGTTAGAGTTATTGATACCATTATTTCCGCTAGCACCCGGGGTAACCATTTTACTATGATAATATCCGGTTCTAGAGTTAACTCGATTAGTAATATCGAAACTTGGAGCATGCTGTCCACCTGTGAAAGTCTGAACCTCTACCGCTTTGTTATCCCATGTAATAGTACTTCCATTGTGCAGTACCGTTTCATTAAATCTAGGATCTCTATTTGTATAAGGGTTCTGTTTATCATAAGTGGTATTTGCGGCGTTATAATTTGGTTGGAGATGCTTCTCATCCAAGTATGGTTTACTCAAATCCAGAATGGGAATACCATCGGAGGTTTCAAAAGCATCTACTAATTCCTGTGTAGGAGAAGTTCCGCATTTATAGGTATTGGCCATATTACTTCCTATATAACCAACATGCCAAACAAACACACCTCCTGAGCGAGCTTGAAAAATAGTTTCTTTATCTCTTGGGGTAGCAGAATAATCAGCGCTTTGAGTTACCAATTGTCGAAACGCAGCAGCAGGCCCTGTACCATATACGGTTGGCTGTGTGGTTTTCGTAAATAATTCATATCCGTTAGCTTTTAACTTAGTTACAGCATCTTTAGCTACCGTATAAGCTTCCTCCCAATGTGATTGACCTTCGTTATGTAAAGGACTGGCTGCAAATAGCATGGCCTTAGTTTTTAACGCTAATGCTAATGCTTTAGTAACCCGCATTCCATCATTTCCATTATCAATTCTCCATGGAAGATTCGCTTCAGCCAATGCTGCATCACAATCAGAAATAATAAATTTCGCAACATCGTATACAGATGATCTACTTAAATTTGAAAAATCCGCATCAAATGGTGTAGTAGCATCTAAAATAGGGACCTTACCAAACCATTTTATTAATTCCATATAGTAAAAAGCGCGCAATACTCTCGCCTCAGCTTTAAATCTTCCTCTATTAGCTTCCACATTTACGGCAGCTCCATCGATCACTTCGATAAACTGTGAGCACAGCCTAATCTGTTGCCAATATCTTTCCCAATAGTTATTATCATTACCACCATGACCATCGTGTGCATCACGAATGCTATGATTACTGGCAGAATTATTATCTTGATATAAAGCAGTTGTTGGAACACCTTGCCCTTCATCCGAGGTGTATCCATCATCGCTAGCTGCAACAACTAATGATTCAAAGAACCAATAGGTATAACCTTTTTGAGGAATATTATTATAACAACTATTTAGTAATGCCTCTACCTTTTCAGGATCTTGTAAAACCTCATCCATCTGCATATTGCCGTCAGGGGCCATATCCAATACATCTGAACAACTTGTTGTCGAAAGGATTAATGCCATTATGATGGGAGTTATCTTTAAAAATTTCATGTTATTCAATTATTTAATTGATTAAAAAGTAACATTCAAACCAAAATTGAACATCTTAGTTAATGGATATACTAATGCATCTGGTTGTTCAGGGTCAATCGTATCAATTGGCATCTTTTTAAACGTAAAAAGATTGTTCGCATTAACATACGCCCGAACGCGCTGAACACCAACCCTATTCAGTAGGCTAGTTGGTAAACTATAGCCAACTTCTAAGGATTTTAATCTAAAGAATGAACGATCCATAATAAATAGGTTATTGGGGTTTTGGCTTACACCACTTGCCATTCCCAATGCAGGATAAAGAATTTCCTCTCCATTCGCATAGCGGTCTGCAGTCCAGGCTTGTTTATGCCATCCACTATAGAATCCAACCAAGGCAAATTCTGTACTCCCCCAACCATTCGTATATCTATTTGTTTGACCTACACCTGTGAAAAGGAATGAAACATCAAAGTCCTTGTAATTTACAGAACCGGATAATCCATAAGAAACCCTTGGAACAGCCGGAGATCCCAATGGCACCATATCACGATCATTTATCACTCCGTCCTCTGTTATATCCACATATTTTAGATCCCCTAACCGTGGGGTGCCTCCCATTTGATAATCAGGAAGGTTATCCAGCTCCTCCTGTGTATTGATATAGCCATTTCCATTGCTATAATCAATTTGATAACCAAATTGCTGGCCTATACTATATCCTGTAACACGATTTCTGTAAGCATAATCTTCACCATATTGAACCTCATCAAAGAACTTCACTATATTTTTATTATAAGCAAAGTTTCCTTTTGCCAAAATCGATAGATCTTCACTTAATGTTTTCCTATAAACCAGTTCCGCTTCAAAACCTTTATTATCTACTTTTCCAATATTTACCCTCGGAATATTAGATAGTGGTACGCCTTGTAGGATAGGAACCGTTTTTCTACTGATTAAGATTTTATCACGTTTCTCCTGAAAGACATCTATTGTTAATGATAAGCTCTTAATAAACTCTATATCCAATCCTATATTCATCTTTTTCGCAATTTCCCATTGCAAAGATTCATTACCCATTCTACCTTGTGTAATACCCTGTCCTCTTCCTAACCCGGGAAATACACCTCCACCCATGTTAATAAAGCTCTGGTAAAGAAAACGCTCACTACCGAGTTTATCATTCCCGGTTAAACCATAAGATCCTCTGATCTTTAGGTTAGTAACAACATCATTATCCTTTAAAAAAGTCTCATTACTAGCAACCCATCCTGCAGATACAGCTGGAAAAGATCCAAATCTATTGTTCGGTGCAAATTGTTCAGAACCATTTCTACCATAGTTGAATTCTGCTAAATAGCGATCATCATAGTTATAGGTAACACGACCAACAAGTCCAACAATATTATACGGAAGATCCGCACCATATTGATCCCAGTTATCACGTTGATATAAGAACATTCCCGTCAGGTTGTGTTTACCAAATGTCCTTGCATAATTTAAGGATGCTTGATAATTTGAATAATATCTTGTATTCATGCCCTTTGACAGACGTATAGCCGCATCTTGATTTGTTCTGATTGGTGAATAGCCACTTTCTTCATTTTCATCTCTCGCTACAAAGAAGGCATAGGTATCTAAACTTCTAACACCTTGCATAACCGTACTTGCCTGGCTATCGAAAGCAATCATACCCTTTGCTGATAAACCCGGAGTTATAAAATCCATGCCCCAATCTAGTGTCAATGATGAATTTAGGTTGTTCGTCATTTCCTGACGATATCCACGTCTGTTGATTTCACCAAATGTATTTCTATCCTGGCCAGATTGTGCAACAATTTCATTCAAAGGAACACCATAACCCGGCATAGTCACCGGTCCCGGATCAGTGGGTGGTGTAGCCCAGGTATAGGCTATCATATTCTGAACCATTGCTGCCACACTATTCCCAAACAAATCGACTGTTTGTGGTGTATTCATTTTCTCCAAGTAGGTAGCAATATTCAATGATGCTTTTAGGTTTTTAGCAATACCATAATCGATATTTCCACGGAAATTATAACGTTCCATTTTATAACTCGGATCATATCCCAGAAAATCCTCAGGTTCTGTTTTAAAGTTTCCTCCTTGACCGATATAACCGGCATTTAAGAAATAGGTAAATCGATCCCCACCTCCATTAAAGTTTGCATTGGCACGTAATTGTGGAGCCCAGTCTCTAAAATAATCATGATAAACATCTCTATCAGGGTAGAATATAGGATCAACACCACTTCTATACCTATCAATCATATATTGGGTAAATGGTAATTCCTCATCTGTCGCTTCCGGATGGTCATTGCGGTAAGCTTGATTTCTCAATTCTGCAAATTCCCAGGAATGAAGGCGATCAGCCTGCGCTAAGAATTTTTGATAACTCTGATCAACAGAAACACTAAGTTCAGACTTTCCTGCTTGTCCTCTACGGGTGGTGATTAAGATTACACCATTCGCTCCACGAACACCAAATACAGCTGTCGCAGAAGCATCTTTTAAGATACTAACGGATTCAACCTCATTAGGATCAAGCTTACTGATATTTGTTCTCGGCACTCCGTCAATCAAAATCAGCGGAGATGCATCGTTCATTGTTCCCATTCCTCTCAAATAGAGATTAACAGCATCATTACCTGGTTGACCCGATGTTTGAATAGCTGTCAATCCGGGTAATCTTCCTGCCAACGCAGCAGATAAATTTGCCGAAGAACTCTGCTTAAGATCTTTAGTGTCTATAGTCGAAATAGCTGCAGTAACAGATACTTTTTTCTGTTGACCATACCCTACAACCACAACCTCGTCAATACCCTCTCCTTCAGCCAGTAGCTCTACCCTTAAATTCTTGTTTGAATTAACTTGGATTTGCTGTGTCTGATAACTAAGAAAGGAAAAAGTGACAGTTCCTGGCTTGGGAACCTCAAATTTAAAATAGCCATTATCATTAGTAGAAGTAGCTATTGTACTTCCAACAAATCGTACAGTTACTCCGCTCAGTGGCATTTTTGTTTCTGAATCCACAACGGTACCGTCGATTGTATATCCACCTTGTGCAAGGCTGGACAGACTTCTAAGAAATAGAAGTAGCAAAAGACACAGAGTCTTTGCCCATAAATTTTTTCGGTAAATACTTTCTTTCATTTTTTTGGTTAGCTTTTAAAAAATGGTCAAGTCTTGTTTTTTTAACTTAGCATATATTCTTTTAGACTCATCGCTAAATGATGAAATCATTAGGTGTAATAAAACAGACATTTAAGGATATAATTGAATACAGCTAGTGGCTTTAACGACCATAAAATTGACCGCAAGCAATAATCTTTTAAGAGTTATAATTTTATCATAGGAAATGTTTATAAAATAGGTTTAAGGTTTTTTTATTGAACTCATTTTTTTACAAAAACATTTTCTTCTTATCAAATCTAACCTTGCAGATTTATCTCAGAAGTATTTTCAATTCAATGATCAAATATATTTATCAATGCATTAAAATGCATCCTGTGCCATCCTGTCGAATTTTCATATTTTGATTATCAATCAAAGAAATAACAACAATTAAGACTTGCTAAAACAATTAATCTAATTCAGCTAATCTAATTGAAAATCATAAAGAAAATGACAGAAAAAACGGCCAACACATTTGTATTGACCGTTATCATTTAATTATTAAACTATCTATATGAAAATCTGAATGTTATATTTATGTTCGAAAGAATCTAAGTTCAATTAAATCATTTGGAACAGGTAGTGAATTCCAGTGCTCATGGATAACGAGGGCAGCTCCAACGGCCGTAGCCTGGGCCATTGATGCTGCATAAACTTCTACCTCCGGGTATTCCTTAGCGAGAAGATTCATGTAGATATAATTCTTACTAAATCCACCGTCTACAAATACTCTGGTAATATTTCCTCGATTTAATATCAAATTTGTTGATTTAACCTGCGCCTTTACTAAATACAACATTAAAGAGTGATATGCCTCAGTATAATTTTTAAATTGACTCAAATCTAGAGTAGAAAAAGCCCCTAAATCATCAGATACAGCAGCAATATTAAAGGAATTAATAATCTTCCAATCTATTTCCATATTTCGGAATTTAGCCACCGTCACTTCAAAATGATCTGCTATTCTTTTGGCCTGAATATCATGCTCATGACCAGCAAAAAGTCTTGAAGCTTTTACAGGATCTCCGGTATAAGAAAGGTAAAACAGGCAATCCTCTTCAAGCTCTTTCTTACTCAACGGACTGTGATTAAATGGATTTAATGAAATACACCATGTCCCTGTCGATATCAAAACAAATGGCTCATGAAAATTCAACAGATAAGGTATTAAAGCCGACGAACTATCATGCAATCCGGAACCAATTAAAAATGTACTACCTGGAAAATTGGCAGAAAAAACTTCATCAGCTTGTACTATAGGAGCTAATTTTTTATCTATCCCATTATCAATAACCCATTGATGATAATCCTGCTTATTAAAATCCCAGAGTGCAGTATGGCAACCGATACTTGTTTTATCTGAATAGAATTTTCCTGAAAGCAAAAAACTTAAATATTGCGGTAGATGTAGGGCATATTTCGTCTCTGTAAATACTTCCGGTTTATTCTTCTTAATCCTATACAGTTGTAAGCCTGAATTTAGGCTTCCCAAAGAAGGTGATGCAGTATTGAGACTGAACTCTTCCACACCTCCATAATGTTTATGAAGATCAGTACTCAAATCTTCCGGGTATTCTTTCAAATAATTATAAAGGGGAGTTAAGGGTTGTCCATCTTCTCGAATTAATACAAAACTCGCCCCATAGGAAGTAAAATTTATCGCTTTGACCTCAAATTCTGATTTCCTAAAAATTTCATGTAACGAATCAAAAACTGACAGTCTCAAACTTTCCAAGTTCTCGCAGGGGTCACCATCCTCATCTGTAGTTTCTAAAAATCTTGCTGATTTCTCAAAAACTATCTGATAATGCTCATCGAACAAGAATAACTTCTTATTGGTCTTGCCGACATCAAAAATGGCAACAACAGGTATACGCTTTCTCTGTCCCATTATTATTCCTATAATCCTGTCGCTACTGAGTTTTCACCTCTCTCTTTTATTAATTGACTACGTACAGCAAGCTCATCGAACAATTGTAGCGGATCTAATGCTGCTCCTCCACGCAATCTTGCTTCAGCCACAATGGGTCTGACATCAGTACGAAATGCATCCTGTAATATATTCTGTGCCTTTACGATATCGTTATTTTTTTGCGCTTCTTTCAATGCTTTTCGATCTACCAGCAATGACTGAGCATAGGCGATCATGATTGCTTCTACTGATTGTAATAAATCAACTAAAGGATCTTTTAAGTTATGAGAAGCATCTATCATCCATCCTAAATCCGTAACATGATCCATACCTCTGACATCCATTCCGTCCACCAATTCATTGAAAATTAAAAATAATTGATATGGCTTTATGGATCCTGCAGTTAGATCATCATCTGCATATTTACTATCATTAAAATGGAATCCGCCCAGTTTGCCCTCCATTAATAATAAAGAAACAATTTGCTCAATATTAGCATTTGGAAGGTGGTGTCCTAAATCCACCAATGTATATGCTTTTGGTCCCAGTTTATTAGCTAACAATAACGACTGTCCCCAATCACCAATAGTCATCGAATAAAAGAAAGGTTCGAAGGCTTTGTACTCTACAAAAAGCTTCCAATCTTCCGGAAGATGAGCATAAATTTCTTGCAAACTTTCTAACGTATTTTGAAAGGCTTCTCTGAAATTTAACTGTCCCGGAAAGGAAGACCCATCCGCTAACCAAACAGTTAAGGACTTAGATCCTAACGCAATTCCATGATCAATTACTTCTTTATTGTGATCTACAGCCTGTTTTCTTACTTTAGGATCTACGTGATGTAAAGAACCATGCTTATAACTTAATTCCTGATCTTTCTGATCCTGAAAAGTATTCGAATTCACCGCATCAAATTTAAGATCTAATGAGTCTGCTAAAGCTTTAATATTTTCCGGATCCTTAGGAATATCCCAGGGAATATGCAAGGAAATAGCTCCACTGGATTTATTCAAAGCATGCAGTAGTCCTACATCTTCAATCTTTTCTTCCAAGGTGCCCGGTTCACCACTGCCGGTGAATCTTCCAAATCGCGTGCCTCCTGTGCCCAATGCCCAGCTAGGGATAGCAATCTGAAATTTTTCAAGTTTAGAAACCACTTCATTAATTGAAGGAATTTCTTCTGACAAGAATTGAAAGGCTCTTTGATGTTTTGCTTCCAATCCCTGATTATGTTTTTCAATCTGTTCTTTCTCAATTCTCATCGTATCTGCTTTTAGATTCTAAAAAATGATTTTATCTAACAAATGCCATGGCGACGCCACCATCAACATTCAAAACATTTCCGGTTGATTTATTTAATAAGCCTCCTACGAAGGCATAACAAGCATTTGCTATATCTTCCGGTAAAATAACTTCATTCAATAAAGTACGCTTTGCATAAAATGCAGGAAGTTCTTCAATGCTAATTCCATAAGCTTTTGCTCTTCCTTCAGCCCAGCCACCGGCCCATATATTACTATCAGAAATAACGGCATCTGGATTTACCACATTTACTCTAATTTTATCCGGTCCAAGTTCTGCTGCGTTTAGCCTACTTAAGTGAAGTTGACCCGCTTTTGCACTACCGTAACCGGAATTATTCGGCCCACTCACTAATGCATTTTTACTTACTATATTAACGACGTCTCCGCCTACCCCTTGGGCTTTCATAATTTTAACAGCTTCCTTGGTAACAAAAAATTGTCCTTTTACTAAAACGTTATATAATAAATCTAGATCCTTCTCTTCATGATCTTCAATTGATTTTGAAATAGATAAGCCTGCATTATTGACAATAATATCAATGCCTGAATAATTCAGACAAGCCTTTTCAAACGCCACTTTTATTTGTTCTTCGTTGGTTACATCCAAAGGTACTGAGACTACATTATCAATTCCAAACGCTGCTTCAAATTCCTTTTTAGTTCCTGCTAAACGTTCTGCATTAAGATCATTTAAAACAATAACGGCTCCTTCTTCAGCAAATTTCTTAGCAATAGCTTTACCTATTCCGCCTGCACTACCTGTTACTAACGCAATTCTTCCTGATAGCGATTTTGGCTTTGGCATACGCTGTAACTTCGCCTCTTCCAGCAACCAATATTCAATATTAAAAGCTTCCTGTCTTGGCAATGAGGTGTACTCACTCACAGCCTCTGAACCTTTCATCACATTAATGGCATTCGTATAGAATTCAGCCGCCACACGCGCTGTTTGCTTATCTTTTGCAAATGCAAACATACCGACTCCGGGATAAATAATGATGACTGGATTTCTATCTCTGATTGCCGGACTATTGGGGTGTTTACAGGTTTCGTAATACTCCGTATACATGGCCCTATAATCCTCAAACAGGGGTGTTAATTTTTCTTTAATACCGGCAATATCCGTAAGATCTTCATTCTTGTCCAAATTTAAGATCAAAGGTTGAATCTTAGTTCTTAAAAAATGGTCTGGACAACTGGTTCCCAGTGGAGCTAACCGCTCTAGATCATTCGAATTAATATATTCCAATACACGATGGTCATCAGTAAAATGACCGATCATATGACGCTCGCTTGAACAAAATCCTCTAAGGATAGGCGCGATTTTAGACGCTTGATCCTGTCTGCTTTTAGGATCTAAACTTTCAACTTTTTGCCCTCCGAATATGGCTCTATTTCGTCCATAATTCTCTTCCAAGTAATTGGCACAAGCTTCAATCACATCTAATGAATTGATATAACATTCCTTAGCAGTGTCTCCCCAAGTGAACAAACCATGTGAACCTAACATAATACCACGAATTCCGGGATTCTCTTGCAGACATTGTCTCAATTGTAACCCCAAATCAAAACCTGGCTTTTGCCAATCCACCCATCCGATTGTTCCGTTGAAAAGTTCCGCTGTTATTTTCTTACCGTCTTTAGCCGCTGCAATGGCGATTGCCGCATCCGGATGTAAATGATCAATATGTTTAAAAGGTAGAAATCCGTGCAAAGGAGTATCAATAGACGGAGCTTTAGAACTTAAATCAAAAATACAATGGTTAAATAGCTCAACCATCTCGTCCTCATGCTCAATACCACGATATACTTTTTCCAAATCCCGCAATCTATCCACATACAAGGCAGCAAGACCTGATTTCTTTAATGTTCCAATATCGCCGCCTGATCCTTTTATCCACATTACCTCTACATCTTCTCCGGTCAAAGGATCTTTATCTTGTACCTTACAGGAGGTGTTCCCCCCTCCATAATTTGTTATCCTTAAGTCCGATCCTAAAATATTAGAACGGTATAACAACAGAGCCACCTCATCGCCCGAAAGCTCTTGTGCGTACTCGTCATTCCATAAATAATTAACGTGTTTGTATGTTTTCACAGTTCTATGTTTTTAAATTAATATTCTAATGTTTTTGCAAATCCCACTATACATATTGAAATAATAATAGTGACTATACCGGCAATAATTGCTGTATAAGTTGGCTTACTTACGCCTTTCCATTCTTTTAAAATAATTCCCCAGGCATTCGATATCAAAATGATAAAGGCCATATGAAGAATCCATGAGCTCGCTCCATTCCCTAAGCGACTCTCACCCATACCATAAAAAAAGAACTGTAAATACCAGGTAGTTCCTGCAATAGCACATAACAAAAAGTTCTTCCCTAACGGTGTACTGGTTTTTGTGTAATCTGAAAATGAATTATTTTTGATTAATAAATACAAACACCAAAGAAAGTTAGTACAAAACCCTCCCCAAAGGATGACGATATAGGTGACGTTATTTTGATAAAGGAATTCCCCCTGTCCCTCATGGCTAGCCTTCCATAAATTGTTTGCTACTTCCGCCATTGGTTTTCCGGACTCGATACCGAAATTGAAACAAGCACTTAATACACCCGACACAATCGCTACGATAATACCTAAACCAAAATTATAATCTGATTTTGTCTCAGCAGATAAACTCCCTAGACCCTTCTCTTTCAACACCCCTGCTTTACCACATAAATAGATTCCTACTATACAGACTAATAGACCAATCATAACACAAATCCCTGCCTTTTCAGTAAAGAAATAATCTATACCGTCCTTCCCTTCGACCTTATTAAAAAAATAATAAATAGCGGGCATTAGCGAACCGAAAACCATACTTAATCCCAGGATCACACTGCTTCCTAAGGAAACACCTAAATAGCGAACTCCCAAACCATAGGTTAATCCTCCAATCCCCCATAACACCCCGAATAAGAAGGTATATGCCAGTGTACTTGTCTCTGTGTTACCAATGATTTCCCAAAAGTTCGGAATGGTAAGCCATGCCGCAATTGGAGGAACTATTATCCAAGAAAATAGTCCGCCCAAAATCCACATTGACTCCCAAGACCAGCCTTTAACTCTCTTGTAAGGAACATAAAAACTTCCCGATGCAAATCCTCCAATAAAATGAAAAATAACTCCCGCTAGTGCATTCATAGTTGATCTTAAAATGATTTAGGTTTATTAGTTAGATCGAAGATATTTTTTTTCTTTCATCCAACTGTTATGAACTGTCATGCATAAAGAAAGTATTTAGTAATTAGTAGTTAGTAGTTAGACTTTACTACTACCAAAATACGATTGTCTTTTTGAGTAAAGACATAAGATAGGAATGCATAAAAGGAAAAAGTATTTATCAAAAAAAGTATTTAGTATTCGACGCTGGACATCTAAATACTAAATACTTGATACTTAATACTAATAAAACAGTTTGCCTGCCGTGCTTTGTTTCACCATATCAAGTGATACACCTTCATGGAGTTCTAAGACTTTAAAACCTCCTGTAGGCATAATTTCGAATACACCCAGTTCGGTGACAATTTTTTTTACACATCTCACACCTGTCAAGGGCAGTGTACAATTTGATAAAAGTTTAGATTCACCGGCTTTATTAACATGCTGCATTGCGACGATAATATTTTCGGCACTGGCAACAAGGTCCATTGCCCCGCCCATACCTTTGACCATTTTACCCGGAATTTTCCAATTGGCGATATCCCCATTTTCAGAAACTTCCATCGCCCCGAGAATGGTAAGATCAATTTTTCTGGATCGAATCATTCCAAAACTCATAGCAGAATCAAAAAAGGCTGATCCGGGAAGGGTTGTGATAGTTTGTTTTCCGGCATTAATATAATCAGGATCTTCTTCTCCCTCGTAAGGGAAAGGACCCATACCTAAAAGACCGTTTTCACTTTGTAAAACGACATTGATGTTATCAGGAATATAATTTGCCACCAATGTTGGTATACCAATTCCCAAATTGACATAATATCCGTCCTTTATTTCCTTAGCAATACGTTTTGCTATTCCATATTTATCTAACATAAGCTAACATTTCTTAAGAATCATGGCAGAAGCTCCTCCACCCCCATTACAAATAGCGGCAAGACCTAATTCACCATTCTCCTGATGTAAGACACTGGTTAAAGTTACAATAATGCGTGCACCGGAACATCCAAGGGGATGACCTAAGGATACAGCTCCTCCATAAACATTCATTTGATCAGGGGAGATATCCAATATTTTAGCGTTGGCTAAAGCCACTACAGAAAATGCTTCATTGAATTCAAAATAATCAATATCATCAATGTTTAAGCCTGCTTTCTGTAAGACCTTCTCTGTTGCAGCTGCCGGAGTTGTCGTAAACCACTCCGGAGATTGTTCTGCATCCGCATAAGCAATGACCTCTGCTAATGGTTTTAGTCCCAACTCTTTGACCTTCTCTTCACTCATCAGAATCACTGCCGCCGCACCATCACTCAAGGTCGAAGCATTTGCTGCTGTAATTGTCCCGTCGGTTTTAAAAGAAGGTCTCAACTGAACTACTTTTTCAAAATTTACATTCTTAAATTCTTCATCCTCATCAACGACAATATCACCTTTCCTGGATTTTACTTCAACAGGTATCACTTCCTTTTTGAATTTACCCGATTCCCAGGCAATCTTACTTCTTGTATAAGATTGTATAGCATATTCATCCTGATCTGCCCTACTTATCTCATATTTCTCCGCACATAATTCACCGCAATTTCCCATTGCTTGTTCGGAATAAACATCTGTCAGGCCATCTTTTTGAATGCCATCCAGTAATTTCTGATCACCATATTTTGCCCCCCATCGTGTAGATGGATCGTAAAAAGGCACCTGACTCATACTTTCCATACCACCGGCAACCACAACGTCTGCGTCTCCCAGTAGAATTTGTTGAACCCCAATAGAAATAGCTTTCATTCCACTAGCACACACTTTATTGATCGTTGTTGCCGGAACATGATCAGGTAAGCCTGAAAATTTAGACGCTTGCCTTGCCGGAGCCTGCCCTAAATTGGCTTGCAATACAGACCCCATGTAAACCTCATCCACATGATGCATTTCAAGATTAATTTCATTCAACACAGCCTTTATTGCGGTTGCGCCTAATTTAGTAGAAGCAATACTTGCCAAAGATGATCCAAAACTCCCTATTGGTGTTCGCTTTGCTGCTACGATATATACTTTCTTACTCATGGTTATCTTTATTTCTAACGGTTCTTTGTTCTATTCTTTTCTCATATTTCTCACCTTGGAAAATCTTATTAACGAAAATTCCCGGCGTATGTATAAAATTGGGATCAAGTTCCCCCGGCTCTACTAACTCTTCAACTTCTGCAATAGTAATCTTTCCGCACATGGCTACTGCATGATTGAAGTTTTGTGCTGTCCCCCGGTACACTAAGTTCCCTGCCTTGTCCCCTTTCCAAGCTTTAACAAAAGCAAAATCCGGTTCAAAAGCGGCCTCCATCAAATATTCTTTTTCAACCCCGTGAAAGGTAAACTTGCGAACCTCCTTACCTTCAGCAACCTCCGTTCCTACACCTGCAGGTGTATAAATAACAGGTAATCCATAACCACCGGCCATTAGACGAGTTGCTAATGTCCCTTGGGGAATTAATTCTACCTCTAGTTCACCATTCAACATCTGTCTTTCAAACTCTGCGTTTTCCCCCACATAAGAAGCAATCATTTTCTTTACCTGCTTCTTTTGTAATAATAATCCCAAGCCAAAATCATCTACCCCGGCATTATTGCTAATGCAGGTTAAATTCTTGATGTCCTTTTCTAATAAAGCGGCTATTAGGTTTTCAGGAATTCCACATAAGCCAAAGCCCCCTAAAGAAATAGTCATGCCATCCTGAACGTCCCGAATAGCTTCTTGTGCATTAGATACTGTTTTATCAATCATATCTTTAATAAGCTTTATTCTCCATAAGGAGACTAATTAAATCCAAAGAATAAAAAGGTCTGACTTAATCCCACCAAATAATTCTTTTCAAATCAACAAAATGATAGAATAATTATTGGTGATTACGATCATTACACCTTTAAGTTTATAATCTTTATAAAATTAACGAAATAAAATATAAAGTCAACATTTAATGATTTTTGATATTATAGAACCTATACACCTAAAATATTCAATAGTTGACAGCAGAACTATGGCATAATTGCAAATCGTTAAACGTAATAAGGAAAAGTAAATGAAAATATTAAAATACAGCTTTTCATCAATCCTTACAATAAGTAGTTATTAATTATTGGTTAATTCACTGTGATTAATATTGCTTCCATGAATCTAATTCCATTATTTCTTTTGTATTTCTAATTAAATTGCTAAACTTGGCATGAAAAGCAACACATACAACTTTTTATTATGCGATTATTATCTTTTATATTCATGTTTTTGGTCATCAGCACAGCCCTAGTCGGACAGACCTTACAACAAAAATTAAGAACATCTAGTTTAGACAGCCAATTCATTTTATTAAACTTACAGTCTCGCTCACAAGACAAGGATTTTAAAATTATTCGCAAAACAAATCTGGATATCATTCGACAGAATGTTAAAGATTCTTTAAATATCTATAAAAAGCAGATTACAGAATTAAACGGCAGTGCTTCTTCGAGTGCAGGAAGCATCTCCAATCTTCAAGATTCTGTAAATACCTTAAGCGCTGCTCTTACTCAAGAACAGCAAAAAACCGATAGTATTTCCTTTTTGGGAATTCAGTTTTCTAAAAGTTCTTACCATAGTATGGTCTGGGCAATAATCATTGTATTAGCAGTAGCTCTATTTGGAATTCTTGCTGCATTTAGAAAAGCCAAAGTTGATACTGATGAAAGTAAACACACGGTAGACGAATTACAAGAGGAACTACAGGCCCTTCGTAAAAAATCAATGGAAAGAGAACAACAATTGAAACGTCAGCTATTGGATGAACAACTGAAAAGAAATTCATAAAATAAGTAAAGAAAAAAGAAATATGATAAGCGCCGAAAACGGCGCTTTTTTTCGACAGCTTTTTAGGCAAAATCATGAACACACATTCCAGGAACAAAATGAACCACAATAATAAAATATGGGAAACTTGTAACAAAAGTTAATTTTATCTTACTAACAGTTTATTAAACTTAAAAGTACATGATCAGAAATTATTTTAAGTTACAATTCCGTATAATCCAGCGGCAAGTGAAGGATATTGGATTTCCCGCTTTCCTGATTTATCCTGCAATATTTGTTTTTTATATCGTACTCTATCATTTCTTGCAACTCTACCCTACCTGGGCAGCCTATCTCGTTTTTCTAATCAATTTTCAGAGTTTATTCAACCTATCGGATTTCAAAAGGAATGACTTCTTAAAAGCTACGTATAGTCACAAGGATTATTCTTTAATTAGAATTACAGAGAATGTCATCCTCAGCGTCGGAACAATTATTCTCTTCATTTTAACTTCGAATGCTGCTTTAGCTTGCATCATCATAGCACTCTCCATCTTATTTGTGTTCATTCCTACAAGTGGATTTTGGAGTAGAAGCATTCCTACCCCTTTCCGAAAATTCCCTTTTGAATTTATAATAGGTTTCCGAAAAACCTGGCTGCTAATCTTCTTATTATACATCTTGTCCGCGATCGCTGTTGTATTTAAAAATCAAAACTTAGCTTTGTTCTGCATGTTTTGTATCTGCGTATGCAGCACTTTTTTTTATCAGATGCCGGAACCCTTTCTGATCTTTTGGAATCAAAACAGAAAACCACTTCATTTTTTATGGTATAAAATCCTCAGAGGGATAATTCAACTTAGTATTTTACTTCTACCTATCATTCTAATGCAATTCATCGTTTTTAGAGAAGAAATATATAAAGCAGTAATTGTTTGGGCACTAGGATTATTGTTAATTCCGTTTATAATTAGTTTGAAGTATGCGGCATTTCCCCGAAAAATTAACAGCTCTGAAGGAATCATTATAGCCTTATGCTTAACCTTCTACCCATTAGTCCTGGCTATAATACCCTATTACTATTTTAAGGCAATCAACAACTTAAAAAACTTATTATGATTGAACTGCAAAATCTTTCTAAATCTTATGGCTCCAAAAAAGTTTTAAAAGACATCAATGTACTATTTGCTTCCGGAAAAGTACATGGAATCGTCGGTCAAAATGGAGCCGGAAAAACAACCTTATTTAGATGTATTGCAGAATTAGAAGATTATGATGGAAAAATTATTTCGAATAACGATGATCTAAAAAAACACTTAGGACTACTAACTTCTGAACCCTATTTCTTACCCAAAATAACGGGAGAAGAGCATATCTATATTCTTGCAGACGCCCGAAGAGTTAAGGTTGAAAATATAATCGATCAAAATATTTTTAAACTTCCCTTAAAAGAATATGTGTCAGATTATTCAACAGGTATGAAGAAAAAGTTAGCCATCATGGCTGTATTGATTCAAAAAAACGAATACTTTATTTTCGACGAACCTTATAATGGGATAGATCTTGAAAGTTCGATTATACTTACTGCTATTATTGAAAAACTAAAAAGTCTGGGAAAAACAATCTTAATTTCCTCGCATATCTTCTCAACCCTTAAAGAAAGTTGTGATCAAATTTTCCTATTAGAAGATGGTGTTATTTCGGCTCCATTTAATAAAGAAAGCTTCGATCAATTAGAGGATGAAATGAAAAATAAAATCCTTATAAAGGATATCGACAAACTTATCCTATAATCTGATTCCTCACCACAAATTTTCTGACCTAAAAACACCGCATTAATTCTCCATATTTCACTCGTATTTAAATGGGTTAATATCGGGAAAGTATTGGGTGAGATACGGGTGAGATACGGACAAGTACAAAAATAATGACGTGAAAATTTATTGTTTTTTACTCGATGGTTTCCCTAAAAGGTTGAGATTTTTTTCAGATGATTTCTCAATAATTATACAGAATAAAAAATGCTTCGATCGGATTATCACCAATCGAAGCATTTCTTTGATTTTAACAGGTTAGGATTTGTTTTCGATGTCTTTTAAACTATACTCTAAATAACCCCCTTTAGGACTATCAACAATAAGTTTTGCAGCATTCGGGTTTCCCTTCACAATCCATCTTACTTTAACAGCATTCATTCCCTCAATGGTCGGTATTTCAATTTGTTGAGGTTGGAATTTCTGCTCAATAGTTTCATTAAAATCACTATTCAAAACCTGCATTCCGGTAATCACCTGTGCTCCTTCCAGACGAATATGATTTGGACGTTCAATTTTAAATTTCACATCATGATCCGAATGGGTAGGAATAATCCGGCTATTCCAGATGGTTGCATTTACTTCATATAGATTACTACCTAATGATTTTATATTAGATTCCAGTATCTCTAACTTCGGTAAATGATAGGCGTGATAAATAGTAAAGGCAGCATTCCGATGGGCGTCTTCCATTAATAAAAAGCCAGGATGATTACGGGTATAGTTCTTTTTTGCTCCCCCTATTTCAATCTTTCCGTACTGCGGATGGTCATATTCTTTCCATGGCACATAAGCATCGCCAAACATTAATAACCGATCAAACTCATAATATTCATCACTTTGCCGCAAGCCACCTTCTGACTTTTCATTGAATAACTTGTATGTTGTCATCAATTCATTGGAGAAAGTAAAAATCCCTCGGGTTAAAGCCAAAAAGTCTATTTCACCACCAAATACGGTATATAAATCTTTATGAATCACGATATAGTTATATCCCGGCAGCATCTTTTCGCCAGTTTTTCCTAAGGCATCATATACCTGAACATCTTTTCTAGAATAAAAGCGTTCATCTTCTGCTGCTCCAGGACCACGGAGAATCATCCCCCCATAATTGTGATAGGATTGAGCTCCCGCAATATTAGGGTGAGAATAAACAAAGTTTTTTACAGCCTGCGTTTCCGGCAAGGTTCCTGGATAATAAAGCGCTCCTCCCTGTACATAGTTTGGCTGCCAATTCCATCCCCAATCACGATTGGGATCATAGGTTCCGGTTATATCTTCATTAACTAAACCATCGCCATCATTATCGATCCCCTCGAAACCCAACATTTCGTATTCACCGACCTCCCCCGGTTTAACAATAAGCATTCGATTAGGGTTGTCAGGGTCTACTTTATACCTACCGGTTTTTGATTTTCTTCGCATCATAACAATCTGGCCATCGCCATCCAGATCATCATAAAGATCTTCAGCAATTAGTCCATCACCATCATTGTCGAAGGGTCTCCTACCGGTTCTTGAAGAGTGCATCGTGTTTGGTTCGTAGATAAAATATTCTCTGGAATCGGGATTAATTGTAGGTGCAATGTAAAACACTTTCTCCTTTAATAAATCCTTGATAAAAGGAACCGCATTATAATTTTCCACTAAATACCATGCTGTATACATTGAAATTTCGGATCCCTGTAACTCATTGGCATGGATATTCCCGTCGATCCACATTGCCGGTTTCCGTTCAGGTTTTCCCTCATTAAAATCAGTAACCGTCAATACAAAGATGTCTCTTCCCTCATAGCTCTTTCCGATAGATTCATATTTCACTAAATTCGGGTAAGCTTTTTGAAGATCTTTGTAGAACTGCTCCATTTGTTTAAGATCATGGTATCTACTCCAATTCATTTGAACCTTCGGATTTGAGGGAGAACCAATTGCACGCAATCCGGCAATCTCTTTATTGGCATCCTCGTTTTTATTTTGAGCAAAACTAGCCGAAACACTTAGTGCTAAGGCCAGTGATAATATGTTATATAATAATCTCATTTCTTAGCAGTTTTTAAAGGTTTATATCTAATGTTTTTTCTCCGGCAGTTGGACAACCAACAGTTAACTGAACCTTTCCCTTTCCTTTTACTAACCAAGAGAAGGTATTAGACTCACCCGCCTGTAAAGTAGGGTATAGTTGAAGTCTTTTTCCACTCAAAAAGGTCTGTCCTTTTTGTAGTTCCAAAATGGATTTCATTTTAGAAACATGCTTAATTTTATCGGCTATTTCAGGGTAAACAGGCATAGCGCCGGTATTATACACTTTAACTTCTATTCTATAAATATCATCCCCAAGGTTAGTCACTTTAGGACTTGAGAATTCAAGTGTTGCCAATGCCTGTGTTAGCTGCACGACAAAATCCGTATGCATCTTAGCAGAAGGCTCTAAAAACGTCAGAGGCGGATTATTAGTAAATATTTCGACAACACCTCCGACTTCTACTTCCTGATTTGGAAAATCAGGATGCGTTATTTTTACCCAAGGTAAAATAGCTCCTTGTACACCTTGATTTTTTACCCAATTAATAAAACGATCTGAGTTCTTCGTGGCTGGCAGTTTCGGTCCGGCTTTTGTTGTGGTATCAGAAATTGCAGGAATCCACCATGAAGGCGTGACAAAGCTGAATTTTCCGGTATGATAATAAATGGTAGAGGATAAATTTCCTTTACCTTGAGGAGCTTTTGGAGCTTCTCCTAATGGTTTTACTGCATCGTTATATAATTTACTTACCAATGCAGATACTTGAGCATCATTGTTTGTCCAAGACTTTACAATTCTTTCTGATGCTTTCCTTTGGTCAAATTGTTCCGGTACAGAGAGGTTGTTTTGAAGTCCGAAATGCAAGACCGCAGCTATCTGAGGATTATTGAAGATCAAATCAATCAAAGCTCTTGTTTCTGGTTCAGATGCCGCATAATCCCCCGTTTCAGGTTCGAAGAAAGGATAATCAAAGGTGAAATTTTTATCTAGATTTACACCTGATTTTCCATCCTCTGAGAATTGTCCATCCTGATCTATATCTCTACCCTCCATATATAACTCATAATCACCGGACTCGCCCTTACTTCTTTCAGCAAGTACTAAAAAGTCTGGATGATTATCGTGTATTTTATAAGGTCCTGCAGGAGTTTTTATTCTCATTTGAGAAATAATTCCATCATTATTTAAATCTACCTCCGGATCCTCATCCATGCGGCCATCCCGATCATTATCAACTGATCTTGCATTTCCAGACTGCCAGACCAGGGAGGTTGAGTTCCTTTTATAAGCATCTACATTCAGTACAGGAACTATCCAAATAGATTTTTTTGTTAGTAATTCATTTAGTTGATCGGTAGGTAAATTCAGAATCTGATTAGCTACATTTAAGGAATTTATGATTCCTGCAGGATGTTTTCCATCAACTCCTGCAACAATTAAAAGAGTAGGTTTAGCTATTTTTCCATTCTGGATTTTAATAATGGGAATATCCTCTGAACCATAGCTCTTACCAATAGATGTTGATTCAACCAGCTTATTCGAGGATATATCTTGAATTTGCTTTTTTAAAGCTTCATACGTTGGGTAATTCCACTGCGCATTTACAAAGAATGGCATGCCGCAGAGGAGCAACAGTTTGATCCAATATTTCATATACTTAGGTGTTAGTTCGTTCACTAAACTAATGATTTAGGACAAGAATAGAAAGCTATATTCAGACAAAAATAATTTTCAGTTACAAGCGTAACTGAAATTAACCCAAAAGGGAGTTTTTGGTTTATACACTTGTTAACATACAACGATCAATCTTAATTAAAAGTAAAAAGCGACATGAGATACTCGCATGTCGCTTTTATACCAAAATATTAAGACTTAATTTACTTTTTCTTCTCTACGTTCTTGTGCAGATTTATCTTCTGCTACTCCCGCTTTCCAATAAGAGAAAGCATAGAAATCTTTATTACTCCATTCCAGTTCTTCTTTAAAATAGCTTCTTAAAGATTTTACAGAACTATATTCACAAGCAACATAAGCAAATTTTGATTTGTCTGTAGGCAATTCAATATTTTTAGCCGTTTCCGCTAATTCACTTCCGTTTTCGGGATGTTCATTAAATAACCATAGTATTTCAAAGCCCGGATGATTTACTTCAGGATGAATATCTTCTTCTCCATGCACCTCAATAACACATTGACCTTTTGCATCAGGAGGTAGACTTTCTAATATACAGCACAAAACGGGAATTGCTGTTGCATCCCCGATTAAGAAATACCAATCCACTTCGGGATATAAATCAGATGCTCTAATTTTCATGGCAACCCCTAATTGATCATCAAGCTCAGCATTCAATGCCCAAGATGAGGCAGGACCATTATCACCATGGTTTACAAAATCAATAGAAATTTCATTGGTAGAAAGATCCATTGCGCGATGAGTATAGGTTCTTACAAGAGGTTTTAAGTTTTCGTCAGGCATTACCCACTCCCCTTTTTGCTCATCAAAAGTTGCAAATTGGACATCTTTGACTCCATGAGGTGGAATAAATATTTTATTATTAGCGCCTGGGGTACATTTGTCGAAATCAATAATTTCATCTGATTTTAGTTTTATACGGATATAGTGAGGCGTAATATATTCCTTATCTGTTACTTTAAAAACGTGTTTTGATATGATCGGTTTTTCCATAGTTACTGAATTAATTTAACGATATCCTCCAACATCAGGTTCACAGAGGTTATGCCACCTCCCGAAATGAACCATACATTTGGATCTAAATAAAATGTCTTTCCATTCTTATAAGCTTTGGTTTGCTTTATTAATTGGTTTTCCACTTCTTCTTTACTTGAAACTTTACCCAATACGGCCGCATTTCTATCCACAATAAAAAGATAGTCAGGGTTTGCTTCTGCAATAAGTTCATTGGACACCCGTTGTCCATGCACTGACTCATCCTCTAACTCTAATACAGGCTTAATACCCATGACATCGTGAATAAAACCAAATCTTGAGCCTTTACCGAAAGCACTGAATTTTCCATTATTATAAATTAAAAAAAGTGCCTTATTGGGGTCCTGACTAAATTTAGTCTGGGCAGCTTTTATCTTGGCATTTAATGAATCTAATTTTTCTTGTGCTCTATCTTGTTTTGAAAAAATATTCGCAATCAGTTTTACATTTTTCTCAAATGAAGGGATATAATTTTTGTTATCCGTTCCGATAAAAACCGTTGGCGCGATTTCTCTTAACTCTTCTATAAATCGTTCCTGGCGAGTAGATATAAAGATTATCTCGGGTTTTAAAGCCGCTATAGCTTCAAAGTCAGGTTCAATTACAGATCCTACATCAGAAATATCTTGATCTTCCCTCATATCTGCCAAATAATCCGGAAGGAATTTCTTAGGAATCCCTGATGGTTTAACCCCTAACTCTCTCATTGTTTCCAAAGCTCCAATATCTAATACCACCGTTCGCTCAGGGTTGCTAACAACTGTCAATTTCCCAAACTTGTCTTCTATATTAGTTGAGTCTTTGACTTCACCTGAACTGACTTCCTTTTTACCTGTTTGGCATGAGAAAATTGCCAAAAGTAGTATAGTGGCCGCGGAAAAGCTTATAAAAATATTTGTGTTTATCTTCTTCATTCTACAAATTAAAATAATTACAGATTCGTTTGTTGTTACTTTCTATGATATTAAATTCAATATCAAATATATCTTTCAGAATTTCGGCATCGATTACCTTATTCGTTTTATCATTATAAAAAATTTCACCGTTTTTTAATGCAATAATATGATCTGAATATTGAGCTGCAAAATTGATCTCATGAATGACAATGACAATTGTTTTTCCCAGTTCATCCACTAACCTTCTCAGGGTTTTCATGACATGGACCGCATGTTTCATATCCAGGTTATTTAACGGTTCATCTAACAGGATAAAATCGGTATCTTGAGCAATAATCATAGAAATAAAAGCTCTTTGGCGCTGTCCGCCACTTAATTCATCAATGTAAGCATCTTGGAGATCACTTAAGTCTGAAAACTTTATGGCTTCATCTACTTTTGCCCAATCTGATGCTGATAATTTACCCTTACTATATGGGAATCGGCCAAATGAAACCAAATCCTTCACTGTTAGCTTAAGCTCTAAATGATTTGATTGTTTTAAAATAGACAGCTTTTTTGCTAAATCAGACCCCTTGTAGGAATTAATTTCTTTTTCATAAAAACTAACCGAACCGCCATCCTGCTTTATTAACCGACTCATAATTGAGAGCAAGGTACTCTTACCCGCTCCATTGGGCCCTATTAAAGAGGTAATCTGCTTATTCGGAATACTTCCGGAAAGACTCTTTAGTACCTCTTTCTTTCCGTACAGCTTGGAAACAGCATCAAACCTTAACTTATTCTTTTCCTCGTTCTCCATAATAAGTACATAAAATATACTCCACCAATAAAATTTATTATAATACTAACTGTTGTTGAGAAACCTAATATATGTTCAACTAAAAATTGTCCCAGTATTAAACAGATACAGGCGATAAAACTACAGATAACCAACATATACCTATGTTTTCTAGTCTTGAAAAGTTCATAGGTCAGGTTACACACCAATATTCCTAAGAAAGTAATAGGCCCTACTAATGCCGTAGAAACAGATACCAACAGAGTAATAATGAACAAAAACCGTCTGATCATTTTGTCATAGTCTACCCCTAAATTTATAGCATGCTCCTTACCTAATGCGATCACATCTAAATATCGAATATTAAAACTGGTATAAATTAATGCAGCAAACATAGTTATACTCGCAATACTCAGTAATTTGGTATTCATCTTTGCAAACGATACAAACATAAAGTTTTGAACCATTGTAAACTGATTGGGATCAATCATTATATGTAAAAACTGGCTCATTGTCATAAAAAGAGTACCAAATACCATCCCCATCAGTAAGAGGTAATACATACTTCTTCTGTTTTTACCAAACATCAAAAAGTAAAGTAATAAGGAGAAAACGAGCATAAGTAATACGGCATACACAAAATTCTCTTGTTGATTGATTACTTTGAATGCTTTATCTCCATATATAAATACAATTAAAGTTTGAAACAGAATAAAGATGGCCTCATACCCCATAATGGATGGGGTAAGTATTCTGTTGTTTGTAATGGTTTGAAAAATGATAGATGAATACGCAACACTTATCCCCACAACCAACATACTGAATAATCTAATCGTTCTTTTATTAATGGAATAACTATTCGAAAGATCAATATCATAAAGCATAAAAAGTCCTACAATAATCAATAGTAAGATGACAATAATTATGAATTTTAAATTTGGCTTCATGCTTATTGTTTTTTTAAGATCATAACTAAAAACACGACGCTGCCTATGATTCCCACGGTCATTCCAATAGGGACCTCATAAGGAAAGACCAATAATCGACTGATCAGATCACAGATCAAAAGGAATACAGCTCCCACATAAGCAATGATAGGAAGTATTTTACGCAGATTGTCTCCGAAGACCATACTTACCAGATTAGGAATAATCAGGCCTAAAAAAGGAATAGCTCCTACTGTTACTACAGAAGAACTAACGACTATTGAAACCGTAAATAGTCCTATATAAACAATAGCATTATAAGAAAGACCCAGGTTCTTAGCAAAGCTCTCTCCCATTCCGGCTATTGTAATTTTTTCAGCATAAAAATAAATAAGAACTACGGCGGGCAATATGATATAGATAGCCTCATATTGTCCTTGCATGACAGAAGAGAAATCGCCCAACAACCATTCCTGGGTACTTTGAACAATTCCGTGTTTATAAGCAAAGAATGTAGAAACCGCACTTAGGATACTACCAAACATTAATCCTACGAGTGGGATAAAGACGGTACTTCTTAGTTTAATCTTACTGATAAAGTAAATAAAAAGAAAAGAAGTAAAGAAAGTAAATAAAAGAGCAGAGATCATTCTCACTGTCAATGAGGATTGAGGGAAAATGATTAATGCGATCAAAATTCCCATTTTTGCTGCTTCTAAAGAGCCGGAAGTTGTGGGTGACACAAACCGATTTTGAGAAAGCTGTTGCAAGACAAAGCCTGCGATACTCATCCCTGCTCCTACTAAAATGAGCGCTAATGTTCTTGGAACACGACTGATGACAAAAAACAATGACTTTTCACTATTCGTGAAAAGCTCCTCGAAACGAATATTCTTCACCCCAGTAAAAAGGGATATCCATGATAATATTAAAATAACTGCTATCGCTAAGCAGCAAAGCAGGTATTTATTCTTTAAGAAGTTCAAATTCTCCAGTACTAATTACAACAATTCTTGAGCAGTCTCCATCAACCCAAGAATTCCTTTATTTTATAAACTGATGAAGCTATCTTCCGATTTGATATGAACCAAATCAGAAGATAGCTTAGCATCAAGAGTTTTTTATTTTACTTTCGTAATGGTATCACCATTCTTATCAACAACTACAGGTTGTCCTTCAACAGGTCTACCGCCTTTAGTTTTATTGATTACAAATGCTTCTCCTGTTTTGGGATCTACTTTAACATGATTAGGATGAGATCCTGTTGCCACATCTCCTAAAACTTCATAAGTCTTGGCATCAATAATTGTTGTTGTTCCTGTTTGACGGTTTGCGGAATAAATCCTGTTTTTTACAGCATCGTATGCAATACCTATTGCACCCTCTCCGGTTGGAATGCTCTTTAATAGTTTTCCGTCAGCATCTAAAACGGTAACCGTTCCTGATTTTTGATTAGCAACAAATAGTCTTTCCCCATCTGTCGTTATATTGACAGGCGATTCACCACCGGAAGGAAAACTTTTCTCAACTTTCTTGCTCTTTACATCCACTACATAAATCGCATTATCTCCCATAACGGTTATATATAGTTTATCTGTACCTTTTAGGAATGATAATCCTGTTGCTGTCTTTCCAAGATTCTCAATAGCATGTGAAAAGGTATTTGTTTTTCCATCGATAACCCATACATTACTAGGATCGCCAACATCGGAAACATAAATCAGGTTATTCTTCTCATCCACTAACACTTCTCTGGTATGTGATTTCTCGGCACCATTTGTTATTGTTCCCAATAATTTTCCGGTTTTCAGATCAACTGCACTCACAGAATTGGTCCGTGTATTAGTCGTATATATTACCTGTGTTTTATTATTAATTCCGATACCAAATGGAGGATTATCTCTCAGACTGATGCTGTCAACGATTGACAAATCAGATGGATTTATTTTATAGATAGCACCGCCCGGATTCGTTCTTGATCCTGCACCTGTAACATAGATATGTCCGTCATTTGTATTAATCACTGCCTCATAAACACCAGTTCCTGCAGGAGAAGATTTTATTGCTTCCTGAGCATAAACAGATATTGAAACCATTAGCACTCCAGAGGTCAACATCAACGCTTTACGTAAATGGGAGTTACCTTGCTTAAACTTACTTACATTCATATTTCATTTGTTTATTTGTAAAGAATTTATTTTTGATTGCCAATACGTGTAGAATTCTCTAAAAGCTAATTGCCAGTAGATAGCTCCATGTTTTCCATCAGTATTTATCTCCAATTTTAATTCTCCTTTAAAATTCTCCAATAGCCAGGAATAATATCGGTCAAGATCCAGCTTCATATTATTTTGTGAATCCATTTTTCTATATCGTCTCTCCCGATAACCAATATAGAAGTAGAATTCCTGTTGATTCCTTAGTAAATTATTCTCTTTCAGTTTTTCTCGTGAATAGTGATAGAGCTTTTCTTCGTCCATCCAAATTGATGGTGAGAAAGCTACTGCTGTTCCAAATATTTCAGGATATTTTAATCCGGCATAGATGTTCAGTAAACCGCCTAAAGAACTACCTACAATAGCTGTATTCTGGGGATCAGTAAGCGTCCTGTAATGTTCATCGACATATGGTTTTAAACTGCAGACTATATCTTCCAAATAAGCCCAACCTTGAGGTTTTTCTGTACCATGACCTGGATTAATCATATATTCTTGTTGTCTGAGATCATAAGTCTTTGCGTGATCAATAGCAACAATTATGGATGGATAATCCGATTCATCCAACGTTTCATCAACCATCCATTCAATTGGGCCAGCCCTTCCAACAGAGGTTGCTTCGTCAAATAAATGTTGTCCGTCGTGCATATATAAAACCGGGAAATGTTCGGCAGAATTCGAATAAGATTTAGGAAGATAAATCCATACTTTTCGATAAACATTCAATTCAGGAAAGAAAAAATGGTCATCTAATACATGGACTTGCTTGCTGGCAGTAGATTTGGGAAATAAATCACGCCAAGCATCGATGCTTAAGTATACTTCGGTATCTCTTTGGATTCTCGAGACATGAGGAAGTTCTAATTTACCATCTTTCGTAGCAGATAATGAGTTCCAATCACCTCTACTTATCTTCAGTTCAAGATCGCCGCTGGAAACCTCCGGTAAAATGACAGTTATTACCTCGTTCTTCTTGGGAATATATCCGATTTTCAAATGTTCTTCAGACCAATTATTAAAGTTTCCGGCTAGATACAAGGCCTCACCAATAAAGCTTTCGCTATTGTTTTTTATATGAACTTTAACTTGATGTACTTTTTTGGACATATTTTTTAACCTCAGTGCCTAAGCAATGGAACGGCACTAATTTAGATACATTCTAAACAAAAGACAAGGATTATTTAAATTAATTCTAAATAACACTATATTTGTGGTTAATAAAATCAGTAATTGAACTCTATGTCAATAAAAAAAGGTTATTTAATCACTTGCCTATTAATATTTTGTTTTACGGTTACATCGGCACAGCAAAAAGGTGCTATTACTATACATGTTATTAATAATCAAACGGAGGCATCCATTCCTTCAGCGACCGTTAGTGTTTCGAGTTATTCCGGCAGCACGAATGCCGAGGGTGTAATCGCATTTGAATCTATAGCGGCAGGGAAATATATACTGCAAATTGAAGCTATAGGATACGATAAATACCTTGATACGATAACAAAATTCAGCTCTGAGAATCTATTACTCACAGTACCAATTCAAGAAATGACTCATAAAATAGAGGGCATTACTGTCTTGGGAGAGAACCAAAATCAAAAGATTAAACAAGCACCTATCCGATCGGTATTTATAGATACCCGTGCAATTTCATCCCAAGCAATTTCATTGACTGATTTAATGAATCGAAGTACCGGCATTCGAGTAAGGCAGAATGGAGGTATGGGCAGTAGACCTGAAATTTCTATTAATGGTTTTCAGGGGAAAGCGATAAAATATTTTAAAGATGGAATACCTATTGATTTTATGGGCGAGGGTTATAACCTATCTTCCCTGCCAGTAGAAATGTTGGATCATATTGAAGTTTATAAAGGCGTTTTACCGGCATTCCTTGGGGCTGATGCGCTGGGCGGTGCGATCAATTTGGTAACAGATTCTAAAAAAACTGATCAGGTAAAAGCATATTATGAAATTGGATCCTTCAACACGCACCGATTAGGGGTAATAGCATCTCAACAATCAAAAGATCAGAAATGGGCTTATGGAGGTGAATTTTATTTTAACTACTCAAAGAATAATTATAAAGCCTTGGTTGATGTGGTCGATCCGGAAACCAGGAACCTAGAAAAGATGCGATTACCTATGTTTCATAATGCTTTTAAGCATTATTTAGGTGAAGTATATGCAAGTATTAAAAACAGATCTTGGGCGGATGAGTTGAAATTCAGTTTAACGGGCTTTAATCTACTTAAAGAGCAACAGCATCCTGCATTAATGACAGATGCCTACGGTTCGCTACATTCCAAACAAAATAGTATTGTTCCCTCACTGAGGTATAGATTAAACTTACTCGATAATAAACTACGTATTGACCAGTATACAGCTTATAATATCTTACAATCTCAAAGAATAGATACGTTGAGAGGACGTTACGATTGGTATGGCAATTTAAGTACTGGTACGAACATTGGGGAAAGCAGAATTCCTTCTGAATCTAAGGTGGATGAAAACCAATGGATAGCAAGAACTAATCTTAGTTATTCACTCAACCCCTTTAGTAAGTTAGAATTAAATCATGTTTTTTCCACCGCCAACAGATCCGGATCGGATCCTTTGGGTCCACGTCTGCAAGGCTCTGATATTGATATCCTCTCACTAGAATCAATTTACAAGAAACATGTTTTTGGTCTTTCGTTAGAGAATAGCTTTTTGGACGAAAAATTACAAAATCAAATCATAGGTAAGCATTATATCTATCAAGCGAGTGGTTATCAAAACACCTGGTTCTCTACCGATATTACTGAAAACGACAAAAGAAATATTTCAGGAAATTACTGGGGAATAACTGAAGCATTAAAATATCAGTTTTCACCAAGTACGTTAATCAGAGGTTCTGTTGAGTATACATACCGCTTACCGGAACGCGAGGAACTTTTCGGTAACAACATCTTCATTGTTCCTAATTTTGAATTGAATCCTGAAAAAAGTTTAAACTTCAATTTAGGATTTCAAACCAGATTCTTTCAAGCCTTGACTGTAGAAGTAAATAGTTTCTACAGGGATACAGAAGGATTAATTCTTTTGGTACCTATTCAGGCTCCCAATGCTCAATACCAGAACCAAGAAAATGTAAAAGGCTATGGGATAGACTTAGATCTTGCCTATCAAATTTCGGAACAATACAAAATTACCGGAAATGCTACCTGGCAGGATTTACGTTTATACGGAATAACAAATGCTCAAGACATTTGGAAAAATGATGCCAGATTAAGAAATACACCATACTTCTTTAGCAATCTAGGGTTTTCAGCTAAATATGATGATTTGTTTTCAAAAGCTGATGTCTTAAATCTGTTTTTAAATTACAACTTCATGCGGGAATTTTATTTAGAGACCATTCCCAAAAATCTGGAGCCTGGTGGTTTTCTGGGCTTATCAGGTAGTGCCAATCTGAATTCAAACCTTATTATTCCTAATCAGCATTTATTGAATGCGGGTCTAACCTATGGTTTCTATAATAAGCAAATAAATGTGGGAGCCGAAATTAGAAACATCTTAAATAAAGACGTGTATGACTATTATCGGGTACAAAGACCCGGAAGAAGCTTTCATGTAAAGCTGAGTTATCAACTTTAGTATTAAATAACATAAAATATATCGAACATGAATTTTTTCAAATTAAAATCAGCAATAGTTCTTTTCTGTGGAATCAGCTTGATAACGAGCTGTAGTAATGATAATACACCTAGTCCTGAGACCCCATCAGTGGATAAATATGTACTCATTACAATGAGCGAAAATACATTAAGTAAACCAGGGTATGCCACTGCATTTGATGAAATGCCTTCTGGTAATATTTCAAATACCACAGCAAACAGTTTACAAGGAATGGGATTTGGGGGCTGGAGACCATATGATAATCAAATATATAAAATGTTCAATACTGAGGCGGGCTCTCTAGGTATTGAGCAATTAAATGTGGATGTCTTAGGCAACATCAGCGCTGGTAAATTTATAGCCGCAGACAACAATACAAATGGCTCGGGAAATTTTGTTATCGTTGATAATGAAAAAGGCTATTATTGGGATGGGGCAACTCCGCTAAAGATTCAAACTTTTAATCCTACAACGATGTTGAGAACGGGAGACATAGATTTTACGGATGTCGTAAACGAGTTAGGAGAAGGAGTATCAGCTATTAAATATAGATCCATCGGCCAAAAGTTTTTAGCCGTAAAAAATGGTAAACTATTCGCTAACATTACCTATGCGACAACTGATGGAACTCAAAAAGGGTTCTTTGATGATTATTTCCCGGATGTATATATCGCAGTAATTGACATTGCCACAGGTGAGCATGAGAAAACAATTAAAATAGAAGATACAGGATCTATTGCCTATATCAATGATAATAATATGTATGATTTTGATAGCAATGGCGATCTATATATCGTAACACAAGGCAGAAGTGCTGTCGGAGGTAAGTCAAAAATTGTTAGAATTAAAGCATCCGAAACAGATATTGATCCTACATGGAGTTTAAATATGGATGAAATTCAAGAGGGAGGAAAATTTGTATCTGTTTTTGCAAAAGATGGTAAAATTATTACTGTTATTCCAAATACAAAACTAACTCCTGGTCCAACCGGAAACATCAACTTTGAAGATGTTTGGGATTTCTATCAAATTGACATTGCAAGTAAAGAACCTACTAAAATTTCTGGTATTCCTTCAGTAACGAATCCGGGAGCAGCATTCTGTGCTATTGAAATAGATGGAAAGATTTTATTAAGAGTAAATACCAAAGATGGAAAATTGAATGGCTATTTTGAATTAACAGGAACATCCGCTACACCTTTATTTAATGTTACAGCAGGAGGTTCTGTTTCAGGATTATACAAAGTAAAAGTTACTGAATAATTCTACTCCAAAAGAGGATAAGAAGATCGAAATAAATGACTTAAAAGGGATAATGCATTGATTATAGAAAAAATAAAAATTAAATATGCATATCCCTTTTGGTTTTAATAAGATAAAACTTATTTTTGCATTCCAAAATACAGGCAGTAAAACAATCTGTATTTAAATTGATTAATAAATTTTAGTCCCTATAATATGCCCAATATTGGTAAAATAGCGCAGATTATCGGCCCAGTAGTTGACGTCAACTTTGCCGACAATGAAAATCTTCCTAAGATTTATGATGCATTGTACATTGAGAAAGACAATGGACAGCGCATTATATTAGAGGTTCAACAGCACTTAGGTGAGGAACGTGTTCGTACGATTGCAATGGATGCTACCGAAGGTTTAATTCGTGGCATGAAGGTAGTTGATACAGGCGCTCCGATCAAAATGCCGATTGGCGAAGAAATCAAAGGTCGTGTATTCAACGTTGTTGGAGATCCAATTGACGGTATTCAAGCATTAAACAAGGAAAACGGTCGTCCTATTCACAACGTACCTCCTAAGTTTGAAGATCTATCGACTGAAACTGAAGTATTGTTTACAGGAATTAAAGTAATCGATTTATTAGAGCCTTATGCAAAAGGTGGAAAGATCGGTTTGTTCGGTGGTGCTGGTGTTGGTAAAACAGTATTGATTCAGGAATTAATCAACAATATCGCAAAAGGACACGGTGGTCTTTCGGTATTTGCTGGTGTAGGCGAGCGTACTCGTGAAGGAAACGATTTACTTCGTGAGATGTTGGAGTCAGGCATTATCAAATACGGTGATAAATTCATGGAAGAAATGGAAAAAGGTCAATGGCCTTTGGACACTGTGGATTTGGAATTGATGAAAGAGTCTAAATGTACTTTCGTATTCGGACAGATGAATGAGCCTCCAGGTGCTCGTGCTCGTGTTGCGTTATCAGGATTGACTATTGCGGAATACTTCCGTGATGGTGATGGCGAAGGACAAGGTCGTGATATCTTATTCTTTATTGATAACATCTTCCGTTTTACCCAAGCAGGTTCTGAGGTATCGGCTTTATTAGGTCGTATGCCATCAGCAGTAGGTTACCAACCTACCCTAGCAACAGAGATGGGTTTAATGCAAGAGCGTATTACATCAACTAAGAACGGATCAATCACATCTGTACAAGCGGTATACGTACCTGCGGATGACTTGACTGACCCTGCTCCGGCAACAACATTTGCCCACTTAGATGCAACTACCGTATTATCTCGTAAGATTTCTGAGTTAGGTATTTACCCAGCGGTGGATCCATTGGATTCTACTTCACGTATCCTTTCTCCAGCAGTTTTAGGTGATGAGCACTACAATACAGCACAACGCGTAAAAGAAATTCTTCAACGTTATAAAGAACTTCAAGATATCATCGCCATCTTAGGTATGGACGAATTATCTGAAGAAGATAAGTTAACTGTAACACGCGCTCGTCGTGTACAACGCTTCTTATCACAACCTTTCCACGTTGCAGAGCAGTTCACAGGTTTGAAAGGATGTTTAGTGGACATCAAAGATACCATCAAAGGTTTCAACATGATTATTGATGGTGAAGTTGATGAATACCCTGAAGCTTCTTTCAACTTAGTAGGAACAATTGAAGACGCTATCGAAAAAGGTAAAAAACTATTAGCAGAAGCAGTTTAAATTAGTAGAACATATTTAGTAGTTAGCATTTAGACACTAACTACTAAATATATAACTAGTATAAGGTCTAAATACTTAATACTAACTACTAAATACTCATTAAAAGAATGAAATTAACAATCATAACTCCAGACAAATTAGCTTTCGAGGGAAATGTAACAGCAGTTACTGTCCCAGGTTCGGCAGGTTCTTTTCAAATTTTGAAGGATCACGCAGCTATTGTGTCTACGCTAGAAGATGGTAAAGTCATTATTAAAAATAATAATGATGAACAAGTCATTATTATTAAAGGTGGTGTAGTGGAAGTAAAGGACAACAATATCATCATATTAGCAGAAGGAATTGCGGAAGAATAGATAGATAAAAATTAAAGATAATGTAGCCCTTAAGACTTCAAGTTTTAAGGGCTATTTTTTTACAAGTTTTTTGCTGCTCGATGCCATTTTAGGAAGAATTTTGAGCGTTTTATGAAAAACGAATAAAAAGTAAAAATATACCAATTTTAATTTTAGTCTACCGACTACAAAATATAACTTTAATAAATAGCTATAACAAAAGAATTAAATTTTATTAAAATTAAATATTCGAAATAAAAAACTTTATAAAAATAATTTAATAGCCTATTGTAAAGAATTTTTATTCGAGCTAACTTAACAAAACAGAAAGAACAAGTTCTGTAAAGAGAATAATTCGAGGGAGTATTTCATCAAATTTAGGGCAGATAGTTATGCAGTATTACAATCAAGACACGCTTATCTTTTTAAATGGAGATTTTGTGAAAGCAAGCAGCGCAGGAGTTGATATGTTTGGTCAGTCACTACATTACGGCTATGGAGCTTTTGAAGGGCTTCGTGCATACAGTACACATAATGGCACAAGAATCTTTAAAGCAGAAGAACATTTCGAACGCTTGAAAAAATCTTGTAAAGCTATTGGATTGCCATATCAGTGGGACAATAGAGAATTGATTGAGAAATCTTATCAACTATTAGAAGCTAATAACCTAAGATCAGCCTATATACGTCCCTTGATTTACTCAGGTTCAAATATGCACTTAACAGCATCTGACACCGCTAATATCATGATTGCTGCATGGGAATGGGGACCATATTTAGGACAAAACTTATTAAAAGTTAACATCTCAAGGATCGAACGTCCTAACCCTAAGTCCTTCCCTATTGATGCGAAAGTTTCAGGACAATATATCAATTCAATTCTTGCGACCAGTGATGCTATTCAAAAAGGCTATGATGAAGCATTATTATTGGATCAAGATGGTTTTGTAGCACAGGCATCAAGTGAGAACTTATTTATTGAAAAAGATTTTAAAATCTATACATCCCCTTTGGGAAATATTTTCCCGGGAATAACCCGAGAAACAGTCATTGATATCTGCAAGAGACTGAACTTTGATATCATTGAGAAAAGAATTTCAGTAAAAGACATTTACGAAGCTGATAGTGCATTTTTAAGTGGTACTGCAGCTGGTATTATAGGAATTAAACAAGTAGACGATACCATCTTTCCGGAAGAATGGGAAGATAGTATCGGCGCATCTATCCAAAGAAAATATAAAAACTTAGTATTAGAGCAAGAGAATTATGAAGTCATCATCTGATAACCAAAAGGAAATCAACAAGTACAGCCGCATCTTTACACAAGATGAAACACAACCAGCTGCAAAGGCCATGTTATACGGAATTGGTCTTACTGATGCAGATATGGATAAAGCGCAAGTGGGAATTGCGAGTATGGGCTACGATGGGAATACCTGTAACATGCACCTGAATGACCTAGCACAACTGGTCAAAAAAGGTATTTGGGATAGTGACCTCGTCGGCTTGACCTTTGGAACCATTGGTGTAAGTGATGGAATGAGTAATGGAACCGATGGAATGCGATATTCTCTAGTTTCACGCGACGTAATTGCGGATAGTATTGAAACTATATGTGGTGGACAATATTATGATGGCGTTGTTGCTATTCCGGGTTGTGATAAAAATATGCCCGGAGCAATTATGGCTATGGGAAGATTAAATAGACCTGCAATTATGGTGTATGGAGGTACGATAGCCCCCGGATATTATAAGGGTGAAGAGCTAAATATAGTTTCGGCTTTTGAGGCTTTAGGAAAAAAGATCGCTGGAACTATCTCTGATGAAGATTATGATGGTGTGGTACGTCATACATGTCCAGGTGCTGGCGCTTGTGGCGGGATGTACACTGCAAATACAATGGCCTCGGCTATTGAAGCGATGGGAATGAGTTTACCATACTCCGCAGCGAATCCTGCTGTCTCTGATGAGAAAAAACAAGAATGCCTTGAGGTCGGAAAATATATCCGAATCCTTTTAGAAAAAGATATTAAACCCTCGGACATCATGACTCGTAAAGCATTTGAAAATGCAATGAGAATCATTATTATCCTTGGAGGATCTACCAATGCTGTATTACATTTTATAGCAATGGGTAAATCGGTAGATGTTGATATTACGCCGGATGATTTCCAGAGAATGTCTGATGAGACCCCGGTACTGGCAGATTTTAAACCTTCTGGCAAATTCTTAATGCAAGACCTGCATCAGTACGGAGGAATACCGGCAGTAATGAAATATTTATTGGATGAAGGTTTATTGCATGGAGACTGTTTGACAGTAACTGGTAAAACGATTGCTGAAAACTTAGCCGACGTCAAATCTATTATGGATTATAATCAACCGATCGTCCAGAAATTGGATAATCCCATTAAAGCAACAGGTCACTTACAAATTCTTTATGGAAACTTAGCAGAACAGGGCTCTGTAGCTAAAATTTCTGGTAAAGAAGGTGAAAAATTCACAGGCCCTGCCAGAGTATTTGATGGGGAGCATGATTTAGTTAAAGGACTTGAAACCGGAAGAATAAAACCGGGTGATGTCGTTGTTATTAAAAACGAAGGTCCGAAAGGAGCTCCGGGAATGCCGGAAATGCTTAAACCAACCTCATTAATCATTGGAGCAGGTTTGGGAACGTCGGTAGCTCTGATTACAGATGGCCGTTTTTCGGGAGGAACACATGGATTTGTAGTAGGACACATTACACCGGAAGCTTATGAAGGAGGTCTGATAGGTCTAGTGGAGGATGAAGATATCATTGAGATTGATGCTGTTAACAATAGTATTAACTTAAAAGTAGCTGAAGAAGAAATTGCTAAACGTAAGGCGGCTTGGGAACAGCCAGCACTCAAAGTAAGCAAAGGTGTTTTATACAAATATGCAAAAACAGTTGCCAATGCCTCACAAGGTTGTGTAACAGATTTATAAAAAGAAAATTAGTCACATTATTAGCTTTAGCTTAAAGACTAAATTTTATTAAAGAACTAGAATATAGACTATCCAGAGTCTACATACTTAATATTAAATACTAAAAAATGAGTACACTTGAAAAAACGGAGTCAAACACTTCCACTCAAACAGCAGCAACAACACAATTAAGTGGTTCTCAAGCTGTCATGGAGTCTTTGATCCACGAGGGAATAGATACCGTATTCGGATATCCCGGTGGTGCTATTATGCCGATTTATGATGCTTTGTATGACTACACTGATCAATTGAAGCATATTTTAGTACGTCACGAACAAGGTGGAATTCATGCTGCACAAGGATATGCACGTACATCAGGACGTGTAGGTGTGGCTTTTGCAACAAGCGGTCCTGGAGCGACTAACCTGGTCACTGGTTTGGCTGACGCTATGATTGATAGTAACCCTATCGTCTGTATTACAGGACAAGTATTTGCTTCATTGCTTGGAACCGATGCTTTCCAGGAAACAGACGTTATAAATATTACTACTCCCGTAACCAAATGGAATTACCAAGTAACTGATGCTACAGAAATTCCAAGTGTACTGGCAAAAGCATTCTATATTGCTCGTACGGGAAGACCTGGACCGGTTTTAATTGATATTACTAAAAATGCACAGCTCCAATTATTTGATTATCATGGTTACGAATGCTGTAAGCATATAAGAAGCTATAGACCTGCTCCTATCGTTCGTAAAGAATATATTGAGGAAGCGGCTCAGCTTATTAATTCAGCTAAAAAACCTTTTGTATTATTTGGCCAGGGAGTGATTTTAGGAAAAGCTGAACAGGAATTCAAAAACTTTATAGAGAAAGCGGGCATACCTTCTGCAGCAACCGTAATGGGATTAAGTGCATTAGAAACAGAACATCCTCTTCATGTAGGTATGTTAGGTATGCATGGTAATTATGCTCCAAATGTGATGACCAATGATTGTGATGTACTTATTGCTATTGGTATGCGTTTCGACGATCGCGTTACTGGGCGCTTAGATAAATATGCTAAACAAGCAAAAGTAGTTCACTTGGATATAGATCCTGCAGAAATTGATAAGAATGTAAAAGCACATGTTCCTGTTTGGGGGGATTGTAAAGAAACCCTTCCGTTATTGACTGAATTGGTTAATAAAGGAGATCATACAGATTGGTTAAACAAATTCAGAGAACTGGAGAAGGAAGAGATTAAGGAGGTAATTCATGATGAATTAAATCCGACTTCTGATATCATGACGATGGGTGAAGTAATCAAGGTATTGAATGAGCTGACTGGCGGAAATGCCGTAATCGTTACTGATGTAGGTCAGCACCAAATGGTAACCTGTCGATATGCCAAATTCAACTCTTCGAAATCAAATGTTACCTCCGGTGGATTAGGAACGATGGGCTTTGGCTTGCCTGCGGCAATTGGAGCCTGGTATGGTGCACCTGAAAGAGATGTAGTTGCTATAATTGGCGATGGGGGAATTCAGATGACAATTCAGGAATTGGGAACCATCATGCAATTTGGAGCTAAGGTGAAAATCCTAATCTTAAATAATGAATTTTTAGGAATGGTACGTCAGTGGCAACAATTATTCCATGACAGAAGATATTCTTTCGTAAATATTACCAGTCCTGATTTTGTTGCAGTAGCAAAGGGTTATTACATAGATGGAAATAAAATATCTGAAAGAAAGAATTTAAAAGACGCACTTCAAACGATGTTAAATCATGATGGTTCTTACCTTTTGGAAGTGATGGTAGGCAAAGAAAACAATGTATTCCCAATGGTAGCACAAGGCACAAGTGTGTCAGAAATAAGATTGAAATAATCATGGAAAAACAAGAATATACAATTACTATATATACAGAAAACTCTATCGGAATGATAGGACGTATATCCGGAATATTTTCAAGACGTAAAATAAATATTGAAAGCCTGAACACCTCTCCTTCGGAGGTGGATGGAATTCACAGATTCACGATTTTAATAACTGAGTCGGAAGATGTGGTTCGTAAATTATGTCGTCAGATTGAAAAGCAAGTTGAGGTATTAAAGGCATATTTTAATACGAATGATGAATTAATCTGGCAAGAGCAAGCTCTTTATAAGGTGCCGGCAGAAGCCATTGCAGAAAAAGTATTGGTTGAACGTTTATTACGCCAATACGGGGCTAATGTAGTCGTAATACGTAATGATTATATTGTTTTTGAAACAGCGGGACATCGTGAAGAAATCGACAAATTAACAGAAGAGCTTGGAAAATATAGCTTGATTGAATTCGTTCGCGGAGCACGTATAGCAATTATCAAAGATAGTGCTGGCTTCCATACTAAACTAAAACAGTTTGAGATCAATGAACCAGCTCCCGATATCGTGGAAAACGAATTCCTTGATCAACGTGATGATGTATTCACGATGTAATTATAATTAGATGCGAGTAGACAGAGTCATACCGATTTTCAGAATATTTGATTTTACCAAGGCAATCGAATTTTACGTCGATTGGCTTGGTTTCCAAATTGACTGGGAACACAAATTCGATGACAACTCGCCGATTTATATGCAAGTATCCGGAGATGGAATTGTTTTACATTTAAGCGAACATCATGGAGATGCCACTCCCGGAGCACAAGCATTTGTGTATTGTAAGGGATTAAAAGCATATCACGAACAATTGATTCAAAAAAACTATAAATTCAACAAACCAGGTTTCGAAAAGACATTCTATGGAACACATTGCGTTCAGGTAATTGATCCCTTTGGCAATAGAATTTCTTTCAATGAACCTTTAGAAGAAGTAAAAAACTAAATGGACAAAGTATTCAAATTCATTATTGACAGTCGCAAAGCATTCATAAGATTACTGGATGAATTATCATTAGATCAGTTAAATGAGATTCCGGAAGGATTCAACAACAATATCATCTGGAATTTTGGTCATATCGTAGTAAGTACCCAAACACTATGCTATACCAGAACCGGCATTCGCGAAGGAGTAAGCTGGGTTAAGTATATAGATGCTTATGCAAAAGGCACTAAACCAAGCTATTTTGTAAGTCAGGAAGAAGTGGCTGATTTGAAAGAGCTTGCAATTAAGTCAATTCAGGAAATTGAGTCAGATTATAATGCCGGCGTTTTTAAAAATACAACTGCTTACAGCACAGCCACATTCGGAGCAACTTTGAATAATATAGAAGAAGTATTGATAACTACCGTAGGTCATGATAATCTACACTATGGTTATGCTACAGCCCAAAAAAGAATAATCAACAACAAATAATAAAAACCTTAATCGAAAAAAATATTTAATAAGTATTACAATGGCAAATTATTTCAACACATTACCTCTTAGAGAGCAGTTAGATCAGTTAGGTGTCGCAGAATTTATGGATTCAGCAGAATTTAATGAGGGAGTAAACGCTTTAAAAGGTAAAAAAATCGTAATCGTAGGATGTGGCGCTCAAGGCTTAAATCAAGGTTTAAACTTGAGAGATAGTGGATTGGATGTATCTTATGCTTTGCGTAAAGAGGCTATTGAACAAAAAAGAGATTCATGGAAGAATGCTACTGATAACAACTTCACAGTAGGAACTTATGAAGAATTAATTCCTTCCGCAGATTTAGTGATCAACCTAACTCCGGATAAACAGCATACCTCAGTTATAAATGCGGTAATGCCATTAATGAAGGAAGGTGCTACCTTATCGTATTCACATGGTTTTAACATCGTTGAAGAAGGTATGCAGATCCGTCCTGACATTACTGTAATCATGGTTGCTCCAAAATGTCCGGGATCCGAAGTACGTGCTGAATATTTAAGAGGATTTGGAGTTCCAACGCTTATTGCGGTTCACCCTGAAAATGACCCGCAAGGAAAAGGATGGGCAGAAGCAAAAGCTTATTGCGCCGGAACAGGTGGTGACCGTGCCGGAGTATTGAAATCTTCATTCGTTGCAGAGGTTAAATCTGACTTAATGGGTGAACAAACTATCCTTTGTGGATTATTGCAAACTGGTTCTATTCTTTCATTTGATAAAATGGTAGAAAAAGGAATCGATGCAGGATACGCTTCAAAATTGGTGCAATATGGAGTTGAAGTAATTACAGAAGCTTTAAAACATGGTGGTGTAAGTGGTATGATGGACCGCTTAAGTAATCCTGCAAAAATTAAAGCCTTTGAGTTATCGGAAGAATTGAAAGATATTATGCGTCCATTGTTCCAAAAACACCAAGATGATATTATGTCTGGTGAGTTCAGCAAAACAATGATGGAAGATTGGGCAAACGGCGATGCGAACCTTTTGAAGTGGAGAGCTGAAACCGGCGAAACTGCTTTTGAAAAAACACCTGCTGGAGATGTTAAAATTGCCGAACAAGAATATTTCGACAACTATTTATTAATGGTTGCGTTTGTAAGAGCTGGTGTTGAGTTGGCTTTTGAAACTATGGTTGAAGCAGGTATTAAACCTGAGTCAGCATACTATGAGTCATTACACGAAACTCCTTTGATCGCAAATACAATCGCACGTAAGAAATTATTCGAAATGAACCGTGTGATTTCTGACACCGCAGAGTACGGTTGTTACTTATTTGATCAGGCATGTAAACCTTTGTTGGCGGATTTCATGAAGAAAATCGATACAGATGTTGTTGGTAAAAACTTCAACGAAGGTAAAGATGGGTCCGTGGATAATATCAAATTAGTACAGGTTAATGATATTTTAAGAAATCATGAAGTAGAAATCGTAGGTAAGAAATTACGTAAGGCGATGACTGCAATGAAATCAATTAAAACTATTTAATTTTTCGTAAATTAGATAGCTTTTATAGGGGTAAAATTATCATATTTCAATTTTACCCCCATTTAAAATTTCAAACCAATAAGAGATAAAGAGAAAAATGGGAAAAACATTAGTAGAGAAAATTTGGGATGCACATGTCGTCAAGCGTCAAGAGGGGTTTCCTGATATGTTATATATCGATACCCACTTAATCCATGAAGTTACCTCACCACAGGCATTCGATGGATTACGTAAAAGAGGATTGCCTGTATTCCGTCCTAATCAAACCGTTGCTACAGCTGATCATAATGTCCCAACATTAAATCAGCATTTGCCAATCAAAGAAGAACTTTCTCGCTACCAAGTAGATATGCTGACCAAAAACTGTAAGGAATTTGGTATTGAATTGTATGGTTTGGGACATCCATATCAAGGAATTGTGCATGTTATTGGTCCAGAATTAGGAATTACGCTTCCGGGAAAAACGATGGTATGTGGAGATAGCCATACGTCAACCCACGGAGCATTTGGAACTATTGCCTTTGGTATTGGTACATCACAGGTAGAGCAGGTTTTTGCAACGCAATGTCTATTGCAACAGAAACCAAAGACTATGAAAATTGAAGTTAACGGAGAGTTAGGAAATGGTGTTGGTGCAAAAGACATCATCCTATATATTATTTCTAAAATTTCTGCCGCCGGTGGTACAGGATATTTTGTTGAATATGCCGGTTCGGCAATTCGGTCTTTGAGTATGGAAGGACGTATGACCATTTGTAATATGAGCATTGAGATGGGTGCTCGCGGTGGTTTAATTGCTCCTGATCAAACAACTTTCGATTACATAAAAGGTAGAGAATTTGCGCCACAAGGTGAAGAGTGGGATAAAGCATTAGCGTATTGGAAAACCTTGTACTCTGATGAAGACGCAGTGTTTGATGAAGTATTAACTTATGATGCTGCTGACATTCAACCCATGATAACTTATGGTACAAATCCAGGTATGGGGATAGGAATTACAGAGGCTATACCTACTACTATCTCTCAACCGGAGAGTGAAAGACCTTCTTATACAAAAGCATTGGCTTATATGGGATTCCAGGATGGTGAACAAGTTATCGGCAAACCTGTTGATTATGTTTTCATCGGAAGTTGTACAAACTCCCGTATTGAGGATTTACGCCAAGTGGCAGCTTTTGTCCAAGGCAAGCAGAAAGCAGATAATGTGGAAGTTTGGATTGTACCAGGTTCGAAACAAGTTGAAGCTCAAGCAAAACAAGAAGGTATCGACAAGATTTTTGAACAAGCAGGCTTTATACTTCGTGAACCAGGATGTTCTGCCTGTTTAGGTATGAATGAAGACAAAATCCCTGCTGGAAAATATTGTGTTTCTACTTCGAACAGAAACTTTGAAGGTAGACAAGGACCAAATGCACGTACAATGTTAGTAAGTCCTTTAACAGCAGCTGCAGCAGCGGTGACTGGTAAAATTGTAGATGTAAGGGAATTGGTGTAAAGAATATTAAAATGAAAAAATTCGAAAAATTATCATCTAGTGTAGTTCCTCTACCAATAGAAAATATTGATACTGATCAAATTATTCCGGCACGCTTCCTTAAAGCAACAACCCGGGATGGATTTGGTAATAATTTATTCCGTGACTGGCGTTACGATAGTAATGACCAACCTAAAGCAGATTTTGTTTTAAATAACCCAACTTACAAAGGAAGAATCCTTGTTGCAGGTAAAAACTTTGGCTGTGGTTCGTCGCGTGAGCACGCTGCCTGGGCTATTCAGGATTACGGATTTGATGTCGTTGTCAGCTCTTTCTTTGCAGATATCTTCAAAGGCAATGCATTAAACAATGGAGTATTACCAATAACCGTTCCTGAAGAATTTTTAGAAAAGATTTTCGATAAAGTATTTACGAATCCGGAATCTGAATTATTAATTGATTTGGAAGCTCAAACAATTACTATTACTGAATCCGGTGATCAATATACTTTTGAAATCAATCCTTATAAAAAATCATGCTTAATTAATGGATATGATGATATTGATTTCATCTTAAGCCATAAAGCAGAAATCGAAATGTTCGAACAAAATAGATAATGTCTCCAACTGTCCATATATCAAACTTATCACTATCATACGGTCCACAAACTGTATTGAAAGATTTATCATGGGCTATACAGCCGGGCGAAAATTATCTCTTGGCAGGAAAAAGCGGATCAGGAAAAACAACATTAGCGAAAGCGATTGCTGAATTGATTCCTAATAAAGCATTATATGTTTCAAATTGGTATCAGTTTACAAATCTGGAAGGTGACAGAAATTTTTATTACCAGCAACGGTATAATCGTCATCAGGGTCATGATACATTAACGGTTAAGGCAGAACTCCTTCACTTTGCAAAAAAAGAAAATTTGCAATTGGAAGATATTCAAGATAAAATTAATGCCTTTGGTTTTAAACATACCATGGACTCACAATTGATTGAACTTTCCAGTGGGGAACACAAGAAACTTCAACTCATTAAATCCCTTTGGAAAAAACCGCAGCTTTTGATTGTGGATGAACCCTATACCGGCTTGGACAAACAATCTAGATTAGAATTGAATATTTGGTTTGATGAATTAGCGAACGAAGGTGTACAGTTGATTATCATTTCTAATGATAGACAGTTACCGAACGCGATAAACCGTTATGCCCATATTGTAGACGGTCAATTGGAGCAGGTGAAAGGATTTGATGATATTTCTCAAGATTCAGAAAGGATTAAAAAGGAATTACCTTCATTCTTAAAAGTAGTTCCCCAAACTAATTTTGATACGATTGCGGATCTTAAGGATGTGATCATCCGCTATGGTGATAAAATTGTTTTAAACAAGGTATCATGGAAAGTTAAAGTTGGTGAGAAATGGTTACTCCAAGGGCCTAATGGTTCTGGCAAATCAACCCTTCTTAGTTTAATCAACGGAGATCATCCTCAATCCTACGGATTAGCAATTGAACTATTCGGAAGTAAAAGAGGGTCTGGTGAGAGCATTTGGGATATCAAAGAAAAGATTGGTATGATCTCCCCGGAGATGCATTGGTATTTTGATCAGAATGCGACCGTCTGGCATACTTTAGCTTCAGGATTTTACGACAGTATTGGTTGGTTTATTGACGTAAAATTTCAGGAAAAGAAACAGATAGAGGAATTAATGGCATTTTTTGATCTCACAGCTTATAAAGATCAACTCTTACATACTTTACCTCTGGGTAAACAACGCTTAGCAATGCTAGCCCGTAGTATCATTAAAAACCCTCCTTTATTGGTATTAGATGAACCTTGCCAAGGATTAGACACCTTACAAGCAAAATATTTCAACGATGTGGTTGATGAGCTTTGTCAACATGGTAAAACGCTTATCTATGTTGGCCATTATGAAAGTCAACTACCTGGTTGTATTGAAAAAAGAATCATTTTAGAAAAAGGTGAAGTTGTAGCCTTAGAAAATATAGTAGAAAACGTTTTATAACACATGAAGAAAAACATTCTTATTATTCCCGGAGATGGAATCGGACAAGAGGTTACCACTTGGGGGAAAGAAGTTCTTAATAAAATTGCCTTAAAATATAATCATGAATTTGTATTTGACGAGGCTATAATGGGTCACACTGCAATTGAAGCAACCGGAAATCCCTTACCCGATGAAACTTTGGATAAAGCGAAAGCTTCTGATGCCATCTTATTCGGGGCTATAGGTCATGCAAAATACGATAATGATCCTTCTGCAAAAGTTCGCCCGGAGCAAGGCCTTCTAAAAATTCGTAAAGAACTGGGCTTGTATGCTAACTTACGCCCTATTTTATTATTTGATGAGTTATTAGATGCTTCCAGCTTAAAACCGGAAGTACTTCGTGGAACAGATATCCTTTTTTTTCGTGAATTAACCGGAGATGTCTACTTCGGTGAAAAGAAACGCAATGAAGACAACACATTTGCTTCCGATTTGATGAACTATCATCGTTACGAAGTAGAGCGAATCGCACGTAAAGCATTTGATGCTGCCAGAACAAGAGGTAAAAAGCTTTGTTCTGTAGATAAGGCTAATGTACTTGAAACGTCTAGATTATGGAGAGAAGTCGTTCAGGAATTAGCAAAAGAATACAGTGATGTAGAAACAGAACACATGTTCATCGATAATGCTGCAATGCAATTAGTAAAAAATCCTAAAAAATTCGATGTAGTTCTGACTGCCAATTTATTTGGTGACATCTTAACTGACGAAGCGTCACAGATTGCAGGTTCTATGGGAATGTTAGCTTCTGCATCTATTGGTGATGGTACTGGATTTTTTGAACCTATTCATGGATCGGCACATGATATTGCCGGACAGAATAAAGCGAATCCTTTAGCTTCTATCCTATCGGCCGCATTAATGTTGGATATTGCATTTGGTTTACAGGATGAAGCAAAAGAAGTAACCAATGCAGTAGCAGAAACGCTTAAAGCGGGTTGGAGAACAGGCGATATTGCCAATGCGGAAACACCTGCAGATAAAATATTGGGCACAAAAGAAATGGGTGCCAAAGTATTAGCGTTTATTAAATAGAATTAATCAAGGTATAAACATAAATTAAAACGATATGTTACACGATCCTAATCACTTATACATTTTCGACACGACATTAAGAGATGGTGAGCAAGTACCGGGATGTCAATTGACTACACCCGAAAAAGTCGAAATTGCTAAAGATTTGGAACGCTTAGGGGTAGATATTATTGAAGCCGGATTTCCTGTTTCAAGCCCCGGAGATTTCCAATCCGTAGTAGAATTATCGAAAGCTGTTAATGACGTCATTATCTGCGCGTTAACCCGTGCAAATAAGAATGATATCGATGTAGCTGCTGAAGCATTGAAATACGCAAAAAGACCACGTATCCATACCGGTATCGGTTCTTCAGACATGCACATTAAATATAAATTCAATAGTACACGCGAGGAGATTCTGGAAAGAGCTGTAGAGGCTGTTAAGCATGCTAAATCTTATGTTGAAGATGTAGAATTCTATGCTGAAGATGCCGGGCGTGCTGATCTGGAATTCTTAGCAAAAATGATTGAAGCTGTTATTGCTGCCGGAGCAACAGTAGTAAATATCCCCGATACCAACGGATACTGCTTACCTGATCAATATGGCTCTAAGATTAAATATTTAACTGAGCATGTTAAAAATATCGACCAGGCAATTATTTCGGCGCATTGTCACAATGATTTAGGTTTGGCAACAGCAAATTCTATTGCTGCAATACAAAACGGCGCTCGTCAGGTAGAATGTACCATTAATGGTATTGGTGAAAGAGCAGGAAATACTTCATTAGAAGAGGTGGCTATGATCTTAAAAGTTCATAATCAGTCGTTCGGAGGATTATCTTCAAACATTGACAGTAAAATGTTTACCTATCTTTCCAGAAAAGTTAGTGATATGATGAATATGCCTGTCCAACCTAACAAAGCTATTGTTGGTCGTAATGCATTTGCACATAGTTCAGGAATTCATCAGGATGGTTTCTTAAAACACCGTGAAAACTATGAGATCATTCGTCCGGAGGATGTAGGATTACAAGAAGCTGATATTATATTAACAGCGCGTTCCGGTCGTCATGCTTTAAAACATCACTTGGAACGTCTTGGGTATAGCCTTGATAAAGAAGTATTAGCAGATTGTTATCAAAGATTTTTGGTTTTGGCTGATGCTAAAAAAGAAATTAAAGATGAAGATCTGTTGATATTAGTAAAAGAAAACTAAGTTAAAGGCTGGTTCGCCAGCCTTTTTTAATCACCTAAATTAACAAACGGAATAGAATGAGTTTGGACCTTTCAACCTTGACTATAGATTCACTCTCTGCACAAGAGAAAATTAAAGATGTGGTAACCCGCACACCTTTGCAATATAACCAGCATCTCTCCGAGCAATATGGAGCTGAGGTTTATCTAAAACGCGAAGACCTTCAGATTGTAAGATCTTATAAATTACGTGGAGCGTTCAACAAAATTCAGAGTTTGTCTGAAGAAGAAAGGAGTAAAGGGGTAGTCTGTGCTAGTGCAGGCAATCATGCTCAAGGTGTCGCGTTTTCATGTAAAAAACTAGATATTAAAGGTGTAATTTTTATGCCTGGCCCTACGCCACGGCAAAAGATTACACAAACTGAAATGTGGGGTAACGGGAATATTCAGATCGTTCTTATTGGGGATACCTTTGATGATTGTCAAAAAGCAGCACTTGAATATTGTAAGGAACATAATATGTCCTTTATCCCCCCTTTTGACGACCTAAAAGTAATTGAAGGACAAGGAACTGTGGCTGTAGAGATCCTGGAAGATCTTCCTGCTGTTGATGCAGTATTTATTCCAATCGGTGGTGGCGGCCTCTCTTCCGGAGTCAGTTTCCACATGAAGAAATATGCTCCTAACGTTAAATGCTATGGCGTAGAACCTGAAGGAGCCCCTTCTATGCAAGCTGCTATTCAGAATGGAGCTCCTATTGAGTTAGCACATATCAATAAATTTGTTGATGGCGCTGCCGTGAAAAAAATTGGAGCCACAACTTACGAGATCAGTTCCCAATTATTGGAAAGTGTGAAATCCATACCTGAAGGAAAAATATGTACAACCATATTAGAATTATACAATAAAGATGCAATTGTTGTTGAACCTGCAGGAGCTTTATCTGTTGCGGCCTTAGAGTTCCATAAAGATCAAATCAAAGGAAAGAAAGTCGTTTGTATTGTTTCCGGGGGAAATAATGACATCGATCGGATGAGTGAGATCAAAGAATTATCATTACTCTATGAAGGTTTTAAACATTATTTCATCGTTCGCTTTCCTCAACGCCCTGGTGCATTGAAACTTTTGGTGACGGAAGTTTTAGGCCCAAAGGATGATATCACTCGTTTTGAATATATCAAAAAAACAGAAAGAGAAAGAGGTCCGGCTTTAATTGGTATTGAATTAAATGATCCAAATGATTATATTACATTTATAGAACGATTAAAATCTTACAAATTTGACTTCATCGAAGTGAATAAAGATCAAACACTATTCGAGTATTTAGTATAAAAAAGCAACTAACCCTCCAAAATAAAGTAGATGCAACGGCCATTTTAAATTATGGTCGTTGTTTTTTTATTTTTAACAATATTACCCCTTTTTCGTTATTTTTGTTACAATACAAAAAATTTTATCATCCCTCTTTCAGAAAGACACTCAACCTCAGCTTTGTCAATCCCCGGCAGAACTAATCTATCTCCTGCAAATAGCATCCGCTCTTCTACTTCAAAGCAGCCCTCCACACAATAGGAAAATACAAATTGATTGAAGCCAAGCCCATAAAGTATATCCTCATTTTTAGAAAGAAAACCAGCAAAGTAGATTTGAAAAGGAAAACAAGACGCTTCATTGACATGAAGTATTTTATTTATTTTAAAATTATCCCCCGCTGGCAACTTGAAAAATTCATTTCCCCTGATTTTATTTTCAGGCCTGGAGAATAGGATTACCTGACAAAACAATCCCTCCGGTTGATTTTTATCTGCTGTTATCTTCAACTTTTCATTTTGATTCAAATCAAATATGCTGAGATCACCAACAGATAGCAATTTAAATAAACGCCTTAATTCAACTTGCAAATCATTGACCAGAGGGATCAATATTATTGAGCTGTTATAGTCTAATTGAACCTCTACAGCCCCATTCTTCTCTATTCTGTATTCCCGTATTTCAACTAACTTTAGACCTGAAGGTTCAATCCCTAAATCTCTTTTATCGTCAATATCAAAATGACGTAACCATCCTTCTGGATTTACCGTTTCCGCTGTCTGTTATCTATCTTCCTCTATATCAATTCTCAGATTGATAATCTAGTGGTTGCATTTGAGCTCAGCGCTTACTGACGTTTATTACAAGCAGCAATAAAAGCAGGCCCGGAAAAAGCTAGAAATGAAAGTGTTTTGATAAATTTCTCTCCTTCCACAATAGTAAAATATTATCCATTACAATAATAACACAGTGCTTTGTTAACAAGTGTAAAAAAATGATAAGGTTATCTTAAAAATCATCTCTCATCCTATAAAATGACCTATTTTTCCTAAACACAAAACCTCCAATGTATTAATACACAACATTTTCCATTTTTATGTGTTATATTACTATTCGATAAACCAAAATTTTAAAGATCATGAAAGCATCAACTATCTTATTAATTTTAACCATGTTATGTAGCATTGGATTTGCACAAGAACAAGGTAAAAAACCTAAAGCAAGTCCTCCAGATAGCTCAAAAGTAACTACTGATGACGGAGTAAATATTGCGATCAACTATAGCAGTCCCTCTTTGAAAGGCAGGGAATTAGGTGTTGACCTAGCAAAAATCGGTGAAGTATGGAGAACTGGGGCAAATGAAGCTACTACTGTAGAATTTGATAAAAATGTTCTTGTTAATGGTCAGAAACTACCTGCAGGAAAATACAGCTTGTATTCTATCCCGGGTGAAAACCAAACGACTTTCATCTTCAACAAAACCTGGAAACAATGGGGAACAGAATATGATGAAAACCAAGACGCTTTACGTATTGTCGTAGATAACGAAGAAAATACAGATAATGTAGAACGTCTTAAGATTACGGCTGAACAAGACGGAAATATTCATCTGGCATGGGGCAATTATGGCCTTACGATGAATGTGAAAGCAGATAAATAAAAAAATCAGCCCTCAGAAAAAAACTGAGGGCTGATTTTTTTTAGATAATAGACACAGGACATTAAAGTCTTATGTCTATTACCTATCCTCTAATTTTGCTTGTTTTTAACGTATTTCTCTAAAAACTGATCCTGTTCCCAAAGCAAATGAAAAATATTTTCCTTCGCCACATAGCCATGTGCTTCGCGTGGAAGTAAAACCATTCTTACCGGAGCACCAAGATTCTTCAAAGCTTGGAAATAACGTTCTGTTTGTAGCGTAAAGGTACCTGGATTATTATCAGCGGCACCATGAACCAGTAACATAGGTGTTTTCATTTTATCTGCACTGAAGAATGGCGACATCGTAATATATAAATTAGGATCATCCCATAAGTTTCTTTGTTCACTTTGGAAACCAAATGGAGTCAATGAACGATTATATGCTCCTGAACGTGCTATTCCTGCCGCGAATAAATTAGAATTACTTAATAAATGGGCCGTCATAAAGGCTCCGTAAGAATGTCCCCCTACAGCTACTTTTCCACGATCAATATAACCTAAATCATCTACCGCATTAATTGCTGCCTCTGCATTAGCTACCAACTGATCAATAAATGTATCATTTGGCTCTTGTGTTCCCTCACCAACTATTGGAAAGGCTGCATTATCCAAAACCGCGTAACCTTTTGCTACCCAATAGATAAAGGATCCATAGCTTGGAAATGTAAACTCTTTGGGATTTGCTGTACTTTGACCCGCAGTACTTTTATCCTTAAATTCCCTTGGATAGGCCCAAATCAATAAAGGTAATTTTTCATTCTTCGATTTATCATAACCCGCAGGTAAATATAAGGTCCCTGATAAATCAACTCCATCTTTACGCTTATAATTTAAGACCTCTTTATGAACACTTTCCAAAGATTTAAAAGGATTCTCAATCTGAGTAATGGATTTCTGTTTGTTAGACTTAATGTTCTTACTATAATAATTAGGGAAATCAACAGGAGATTGTAATGAAATAATAATATCCCCTTTATCAATATCAACCACACTAGAGATTCGCTCTTGTTTATCAGTTTCCTTGGCAGTGTAAATTCTTTTCTTTTTTAACGTTTTCAGATCCAGTTCATCTATAAAAGGAAACTCACCTTCTTTGGTAAACCCTTGTCCTACCCAGTAAGTCTTTCCATTTTTTATATACATATTATAAGTACCAAAATCATTTTTGTCTTGATATACATATCCCGGATCCGCATACACATCCTGACTATTTCTGTCTTGAATAACCTTACTCTCTCCTGTCGTCGGGTTCAGAAGAAATGTTTTAACATTTCTGGTATCATACCAACGGGAGTAAACTAAAGCGTTTTGATCATTTCCGTATACAATTCCGGCATAGCGATCTGCAAGCTTAATCAATGATTTTGGTTCGGTATTAAATGGAGCTTCCCAATTAAAGACCTCATCTCTCCATTCGGCAGCTTTGTTTCCATCACCTCCATCAAGTGCTTCAACAAAAGTTAGTGTCGCAGGTTTGTCGCTGCGCCATGAAAATGACCTTTTCCCTGTGCGCACTGATGAAAAACCTTTTGGCATAACCTCGATCAATGGAACCTCATTTATTTTCTTTATCAATTTCCCATTCACATCATATACATTGGTTTCCTGTGGAAAATTATAGAGTGGTACCACATAAGAAAATGGCTTTTTAATAACCGTAACCATAATATAATTACCATCCGGAGAGATGCTTGCATCATAATGCATATCTTTCTCTTTAAATAGCTGCTGTTTACCGGTTAAATCAACCCAATAGAGATCTGAAGTAGCTAGTTCCTGGAATATTTTTTCATCTTCCGGATTTTTCAACAAATCCTGATAAGTCCGTAATTGAGAAACCTGTCCGTCACTTGTAGAAACTACTGGTCCGGTTGGTAAAATCTCGTCCATGGTGGAAGAATTAACCTGGGGTATTACACGTGTATTAATCAGTAAACGATCAGAAGTTCTATTCCAACGGTAGGGCATATCTAATACCGCATTCAAATTATAGTCTGTCAATTTATCTACAGTTTGTTTCTCAATGTCTAAAACATATAGAGCTGCCCCTGTTTCCGAAGTTAAAGTAAAACTTACCTTTTTGGAATCTGGCGAAAACATCACATTCGAAATCAATGGATCTACAGGCATCCCTGGAACCTCAAACTTCTTTCCATCATCTATAGACTGAACCTCAAGTTTGTTATAATAAACCTCATTGCTGCCCATTCCTGTTTTAGAATTTATTCTTAATCCGGCAAGTCTGGTTTCAGCTTGTCCAAGATCTACTAAACTTTTATAGGTTGGCCTATACATAAACAAAACCCATTTTTTATCCGCACTAATTACCGGTGATGGAGGACGTGAATAATCTGCTAATTCCAAGATCTCTTTGGAAGGTTTTTGAAAAGTTACATTTTCCTGAGCTTGTAATGTTGTAAACAACAATAATAAGGGGAGTAAAAATTTACATTTCATAATCATGGTACAATTAAATATTTAATAATCTATGGTTTGTTACCTTAGTTTGGGGCAAGTCAGTTCCTAACAATTGTTAATAAAAACGACCCACACAATTACACAAATTTAACAATAAACTCATAATGGTTACTGTTAAATAATAAATAGTAATTTTTGCGCATATTCCAAAAAAAGAGGTGTGATTATGACAATAAAAACAGGAAGCAATTAAGAGTAAAAAGTTACTAGTAAGTGCAGGTATCAAAGTTATCCACATACTTATTAACCTGTAAAACAACATCTTAATTATTATCCACAGCTACCAAGAGCGTTTTATCTTGATTTTGTGAATCGATGTGGAAAAGTATCGTTACCGCACCGGGATAAAATATGGGATATTTGTTCTACTTGAGAAAATAACCTTCTCAGTTCTTATCGTTTTTTATTTATCAAAGAAGCAAGGCATAAAATAGCTATAATTCTTTTAAACTTAATATATCATGGCTAGAATCATTAAATTCGAAAAAAATGACTGTGCGCCATGCGCACAAGTATCGGCTTACCTAGACAATAAAGGTATTGCTTATGAAACCATTAATCCATTCGACGAGCCGGAATTAGCTGTTAAGTTTAAAGTTCGTACGGTACCTACAGTAATCGTATTAGAGAACGAAGAAATTAAAAACCGTATCATCGGTTTTAAACCAGAGGAATTAGATCAGATAGCCTTGTAATTCATTAAACCGTAGAATTATGATTTATTTATACTATGATTCTCGAACAGGTAATGTGGAACGCTTCAT